>JAHEIJ010000334.1 GCA_024639445.1 Gammaproteobacteria bacterium | reverse complement strand
CAGGCCGCGGTGATTTGTTGGCGCTTTTCTTCTGTAAGATCCTTGACGGCAGCGAGTTCAACTTCCAGGTTACCACCCAACACAATATCGGTACCGCGCCCGGCCATATTGGTTGCAATGGTCACCGCGCCGGGCTGGCCCGCTTGCGCTACAATTTCCGCTTCCCGCGCATGCTGCTTGGCATTCAACACTTCATGCTTGATCTTATCTTTCTGCAACAAGCCGGAAAGATATTCAGACACTTCAATCGAGGTAGTACCCACCAGCACGGGTTGTTGGCGTTGCTGACAGTCCTTGATGTCCTCAGCAATGGCAGCGAATTTTTCCAGCTGCGTGAGGTAGACCAAATCAACCCGATCATCTCTAACCATGGGACGATGTGTGGGTATCACCACCACTTCCAGGCCATAGATCTGCTGGAATTCGTAGGCCTCGGTATCGGCCGTACCGGTCATCCCCGACAGCTTGTCATAGAGGCGGAAAAAGTTCTGGAAAGTAATTGAGGCAACGGTCTGGTTTTCCTGCTGGATGGAGACCCCTTCCTTGGCTTCTACCGCCTGATGCAGTCCGTCTGACCAACGCCGACCTTGCATGGTACGGCCGGTAAACTCATCAACAATCACTACCTCATCATTTTGTACAATGTAATCCACATCCTTCTGGAACAGGATATGCGCACGCAGACCCGCAGTGACATGATGTAACAGGCCGATGTTGGCCACGTCATAGAGGGTGTCACCTTCAGCCAGCATTCCGGCCCTGTTGAGCAATTCCTCCACATGTTCATGGCCTTCTTCGGTGAGATAGATTTGTTTAGCCTTTTCATCGACCGAGTAATCCCCCGGCCCGTCTTCCTCTTCCTGCTTGTTTAATTGAGGAACCAGTGTATTGATCTTGAAGTACAGTTCCGAACTTTCTTCGGCCGGACCTGAAATGATCAACGGGGTACGGGCCTCATCAATCAGGATAGAATCCACCTCATCCACGATCGCGAAAGCATGACTGCGCTGAAACTGTTCGGCCTTACTAAAAGCCATATTGTCACGCAGGTAGTCAAAACCGAATTCATTGTTGGTTCCATAGGTGATATCCGCTGCATAGGCCGCCTGCTTGTCCTCATACGGCATATTGGAAAGGATCACGCCGACACTCATACCAAGGAAGGTATAAATTTTACCCATCCAGTCTGCGTCACGTTGCGCCAGATAATCATTTACGGTAACGATATGCACACCCTTGGCAGGTAGCGCATTCAGGTAGGCGGCCAGGGTGGCTACCAGGGTTTTACCTTCACCGGTACGCATTTCAGCAATCTTGCCCTGATGCAGTACCATGCCGCCGATGAGCTGCACGTCATAGTGACGCATGTTCAAAGCCCGCTTACCGGCTTCACGTACCGTGGCAAAGGCTTCCGGCAGCAACTCATCCAGGCTTCCACCCTCTGCCAGACGTTCCCGGAACTGCTGAGTCTTACTGCGTAGTTCCTCGTCCGTCAGAGCTTCATATTCGGATTCCAGCGCGTTGATCTGCGCCACCTGTTTACGCATCCCTTTCACCAGTCGCTCATTGCGACTGCCAAAAATTTTCCTTAGTAATTTTGCAACCATATTCTTGCCTGGATCCTATCTATGTGAGGACTCACTTACTCTCCAACTGCCGCCATGAAAGCTGCAGTCCAAAATCATAAAGTGGCTTATTCTACAGGGCGAGTCACAGTTTGTCCGCCCCATGTGCGCCGTTGGCGGCGCTAATTCAAACTTGTAACGTCGTTATCCGGAATCATGCGTTTACCGATCTGACCGCTCTCATCCACAACCAAGGGAGTGTCGGGAAAGTCTTCTTCTGTCAGACGCTTCATCAGCCTGGCAGCCTCATGAGTCGCATCCGGGATTGGTCCCAGGGGTCGTTGTTGTCGAGCCGAGATGATCCGACCTTGAACAAACTCCCCCTTATTGTTGATGGTGACTTGCAGCACCGGCGCCAATCCTTTCAGCCCGGCCACACTGATACCGAAATAGGTACAAAAGTTTCCCAGGCTGTAGGCGATCAGGCGTCCCCGGTAGAGTTCCAGGGCGCGAGGGACATGCGGGCCATGCCCCAGTACCATGTCGGCGCCGGCATCGATAACCGCATGGGCAAACACCACCACATCACCACGGTCTTCACCGTAGTAAAACTCGTTTGCGAATGGGATGTGGAGTGCATCCAGGCCTTCGGCACCACCATGAAACGATACCAACAGGATGTCATGTTCCGCCTTGATGCGGGCCACCAGACTCCGCGCCGCTGCCAGATCCAGCATATCGTGGGAGTTTTTGAACGGTGCAAAGGCAATCATCGCCACCCGTTGCCCCTTCACCTCCCAGCTTGCAATATCTCCGTTGCGCCCGGAGTGATGAATCCCGCGTTGCGCTAATGCGAGCATCGAAGCACTACGGCCCTCTTCGCCAAAATCACGGGCATGGTTATTGGCCAGGCTGATGACATCAAAGCCGGCTTGCTGAAAGTTGAGGGCGAATCGTTCGGGTGAGCGGAATAAATAACAGCGTTCAGGATTCTGACA
>JAHEIJ010000333.1 GCA_024639445.1 Gammaproteobacteria bacterium | reverse complement strand
AGAGACTGATTGCATGGTGATAATTTTCACTAAAAGTACAAAATGAAAAGAACCAAGACACACTATTTAACACAAAAATCGGATAAGAAACTGGTTGCTCGCCATTATATATTACAGGCAATCATGATCGTGATGTTCAGTATAGTTTTGTATGATTCTATAATTCATAAAACTCCATTCTATTATATTTGTTTCTTTTTCTTAGGTGTCTTTGTAGGCAGACTGATTGCGGGAGTAGAACGAGTCATACATGTTAAAGAGCATGGAAAATTTGTTATGGAGTCCAATTATATTAGTATTTTGGTGCTTCTGTTATTGCTTTTGGTTCGTTTTTATATTGGTCGTTATGTCCTGGATCTTGCACATGTTATATGGACAACTGATGCCATATATTTGTTATTTACAGGGATCTATTGGTCAAAAGTACAAAATACCGTGAGGCAGATTGATGAAATAACCTATGGGTGGCTTAAGGAAAAAGAATGAATCAGTCAGCCTTTTAACACCATCCTTTTACAGGTCAAATCCGGGTGGTTTCTTTTCCCAGCGTGGTCCTTCTATTGCCTGTTGATATCCTTCGTTGAATAATCGTATCATTTCAGCTTCATTGGCATATTCGTCTGTTTCTATAAATTCATATTTTTCTGGAACACCAATATAATTGAAATCCGCACCAGTTTTTTCGGCAAACGTATACAGTCTGTAAAGACTGTCACGTACGGCTGTTTCTGTCATGTCGTCACTCGTGCGTTTTAGTATATCCACTATGTTTCGTTTAACCGGCTTGGGTTCGGTTGCAATTTTACCGTTTCGAATAACATAGATTTCTTTTTGTGCTGTAGCTACTTTCTGTAGTGTTTGCTTCCTGAACTTATTGATGTTTACGAGGGCTTCCATCAGAAAGAACTGAGCCTTTACTCCTCCATCTACGTGCATTTCATCGTACTGATTTCCATCGGCCTCCACATCAATGAGAACTGGAGGAAATATCCCCGGAATCGATGCTGAGGCCAGTATTATCTGATGAAAGAGGCTCAATGCATTGGGATGGCCGCTATTGGCAATTTTCCCCATATTCCAAACAACCAGTCGCCCTGCGTCAAGATGAGTAGTTCCTATTAACAGTCTTTTTCCTTTGTTGTGTTCCTTAGCCACCTGTGCAAGAAAATTTTCATCAACAATTTTTTGCATTCGTTTGAGCATAGGCGTCGATTCAAAAAGGGATTCAGGCGTGAATAGTGCGCCGATTCCTTTAAACTTGACCAGGGTATCAGTGGAGGTACTTGTAAAGAGATCTTCAAGTTGAGGGTCGTACTCTGATCCTAAAAAGGCGAAAGGAGCGATAATTGCCCCGGTGCTGATACCTGTGACAATTTTAAAATCGGGTCGACTACCATGAGCAGTCCAGCCGGCAAGAAAGCCGGCCCCAAAAGCCCCATTTGCCCCGCCGCTGGATAGTGCTAACCCTTTATACACCTTATGACCAGATGGTTGAGATAGAAAAATAGTCTCAGATTCTTGTTTGATGGAGAGTTCGAGATCCTGTTGCATCTGCTCGCTAAACCCACCACCAAAGCTGCGAATATCTTTTATACCCTGTATTTCTGCCTTGGATATAAGCTCACCCGGTATGGGAGTGCGCTCCAATTTTGCACAACCAGCTGATAGAAATATGATTCCAATTGCGAGTATTGATGTGATATTTTTAAACATAGTTAACATGATGACTAATATGATTATTTCTTTACGTGATATACTGAATTTTCAAGGGTTCTCTGGAAAAACAAAACCTTATAATAGATAACGCGACTATGCGATTGAAGCATTATCTTTTATTCAGGGAATTACATATGTTTTATACATCAATGCTAAAGAACTGTGTATCATTTTTTGCACCTTATGGTGCTGCTAAAGATTGATATTTTAATATATATCTAGTTACCTAAGTAAAAGGAGCACATAAATACTGTCTACCAGGATTCTTTGTGTGTTTCCATAGCGTGGCGCGTGATAATATTGATATTGCTCTTCTGAGGGAAAATGTTCAACAGTATGCAATCACATAACAGGTTTTGAGTTTTACCAAATGATAGTCGAGAAGATACATAACAACGGATAACAATATTGAATACACCAGCAAAAAAGCCTTCCAAAGTATTTAATCAGGGGCCATGGAGGAGAAGATTCACACTGGTTGTTTGCTGGTTTGTAGTGATTATTGCAATTAGCTCAACAGCTGCAGGGCTCCTACTGGTCCGAGGTTTGAACATTGAACAAATGTCTTTGGGAGCATTTTCTGTCTCAAATTGTTCCCTGATTTGGCAAGATAAACTTACAATAGATGTTGGTACTCTTCTGGTAGAACGACCACCTGAAGAGAGAAAACCCAATAAGAAGGAGTTTCATCTAAAAACTATAACAACCACAGTTCAGTTTTTGTCATGGTTTTTGGGAAGTATTAACATTGGAAATTTAGAAGTCGGACCCTTTCAAGGTACTGTTAACATAAAAAATGTTGATAATGTACTGCTCATTGTAGACGTTCAAAGTGAAGATCTACAACTGCGTGC
>JAHEIJ010000332.1 GCA_024639445.1 Gammaproteobacteria bacterium | reverse complement strand
AAGTAATGGTCACGCTGCTAAGTTGATCACCCAGTTTGATTTTCGTATCTTGTATAATTTGCCTGACTTTTTCGGTGGCGGATTCTGCCTCTTCTGCATTTGCTCCAACTAACAGTATTAAGAATTCCTCTCCACCCCAGCGCCCGATAAGATCGCCTTTTCGAAAGCTACTGGTCAGTATCTCAGAAACTCTTTTTAGCACAATATCTCCATCTAAATGCCCGTGTTCATCATTGATGGCTTTGAAGTCATCAATATCACCGAGGGCAAGCACGAATGGTCTTCCTGAAACCAAATATCGATCCATTTCACTTTTTATCTCATCATGCATTGCTCTGCGATTAAGAAGATCAGTTAACGGATCTGTTGCGGCCATAATTTCAAAATCAATGCTGGTACTGAGTATGCGTGCCTCCGATATTGTTACAGCCTTACTATATACAAATGACAAGTATGCCAGGATAATCATGGTCGATACGGCATTAATATCATTAAGTAAATTTAAAATATTATCCTCGAACAAATATACAGATGATTCGGCCAACAAAATTCTATGAAGCCAGACAATCAATAATACCGGGATTGCCAGCGTTATCGCTTTAGAATACGGTGATAATTTAGGATTTAAAAAAAGTAATGGTGCAATTGCCATAAGATAAAAATAAAACCCGCTCTGCCAACCTAATAATATAACTGCCAGTATTGCATGTGTATTCACTTCTATGTATGCCAACCAGAGTGCAGGGGCTTGTCTCCCCCGATAATTAAGAATAAGACTGGCACTGAATATAATTACGCTTAAAAAATTGAAATAAAATAATTCCTTAACTCCAAGAAAATAAAATAATGGAATAAATGCCGCATGAAATATAAGCCCGACCAGGAATAAAGGTTGCGCGGCCACGTAAAATCGGTAGCCGCCTGCTTTAATATATGGACTTTGAAAAAGAGTCATATCCTGTAAACTATACACCCATATAGGAAAATACACTGATTCTGCAAGGACTGGACCGTCATGCTCTCAGAGTATCAATATACTTAGAGACGGGGGAATATCTCAATGCTTATTATCTATTCTAGAATAACATCAAGGATGTTTACAGGGTTTCGACTCTTTAATATTTGAAAATCAGACTAATAATTGGAGAACCAGTCCACAGTGTAAGATGGATCTCATGATGCTACTAAAGTGCCTGTATACATTTTGTTTCAAAATGAACTTGCAATTCACAATGCTCCTTGCACTCTGCCTGATAACACTACCAACAGGCGCGGAAGAGACAAATGTTAATCCCGGTATAAACAAGTATTATCATGACGCTGAATTTCAACGTTGGGTCAGCGTCTTTGAACGTCCCGGTCGTGAAGTGTATGACAAACGTCATACCATTGTCAGCGCACTCGCGCTAAAACCCGGTATGACGGTTGCCGATATCGGCGCCGGCACAGGATTCTACACTCATCTGTTTGCAACGAAGGTAGGTGCCTCAGGCAAAGTCTACGCGGTTGATATCTCAGAAAACTTCATCGAGAATATCTTACGCACTGCCAAAAAACAGGGGCTTAATAATATCGAAGGTATTGTAAATAACCCAAAATCCATCAACCTCACCCCGGACTCAATTGATCTTGCCTTTATCTGTGACACTTATCATCACTTTGAGTACCCCCAGACCATGTTAACTTCCATCCACCAGTCGCTACGGCCTGGCGGCCGGTTGGTTATCATCGACTTTCGTAAACAAGCCGGGCTCAGTACCGGTTGGGTTATGTCACACGTACGCGCGAATGAAGAGACCGTTATCAAGGAAGTAGAAAAAGCCGGATTCAGGCTTACATCACAAAGCGACTTGCTACACAGGAATTACTTTCTTTCCTTTATAAAAAGTGGAAATTGATTTGACTTTGCCAAAAGTTTTTATTTTATTATATATACACGTTATCTGAGCGATATAATAACTAAAGCCGCTGCCAGACTGGACGCTAATATGTCTTACCTGGTTTCAAAATAATTTCTGAAGTGGCCGGGGACGAGAAACTTATAAATATGCTTGGTTATTTGAAACATTCATAATAACACCTATGTCAAAAGTCAAATGCAAATACCATGCAGACATCCCCGCACGCTGGGCCTGTCGTAATTGCCAGATCAATTACTGTAAAGCTTGCATTAAAGACGATGGCCATGGCCGTGATCCACATTGCCCCGTATGTCGACAACAACTGGAATCCCTGGGTAGCGCAAACCTGGTTACACCCTTCTGGCAACGTATGGGTAAGTTCTTTCTGTATCCGCTACATCTCCAATCCACCATATTTCTAGTCGTACTGACTATTCTTACTGTGATGCTAAGCGGTGGTCTGATGGGCTTCCTACTTTATTTGGTAATCAGCATCGTCTTTATAAAGTATTGTTATTCTGTACTTGAAGATACCGCATTGGGTCACTTGAAACCGATGCCTATCAGCGCCGGTCATCACCGCCAACTGGAACGGGCAATCCGGGCAAAAGTGGGTTGTCCCGGTGGGCGGCGGCGTCGGCAGACGGCTGGGCCCGAAATCAAGCCCCTGGGCG
>JAHEIJ010000331.1 GCA_024639445.1 Gammaproteobacteria bacterium | reverse complement strand
CACTACAGGCTTGACGAAGCGATCACTGCGACCTGAATAGATCACCAGCTCTTCAGCAGCGGCCACACCGCTGCAACCTAATAACCCTGCTACTAGCAAGGCAAATAGACGTTGTTTCATGATTTCCTCACCCAATATATAATAGTATGTAAAGTTTGATAATGATAATTATTATCATTACCAAATGCAATACCAGGATTTAAACTAGGCAGGAAGACGACGTATGCGGGCCCGAACGATGGCAGCCTCTCCCACATGATATTTACCCTCCTCGAGGAAATCGCTGCATTCGGTCAGCTCAAGAATCTCACCCTGGTGAAAATCCTTCGCCAGCAAGCTGGCGTCATACAACATTTCCCGCACAGGCGGCCCACCCGAATCATGACTCAGTTGATCAAAGGTAAACGCCTCCAGAATGATCTGTCCTCCGGGTTTCAAGGCTTGCAGCGCGGCCTGGTGCATCACGGCCCGGACATCTGGTGGGAAATGTACATAGATAATCACCACAAAATCGAATTCATACCGGGGCCAGTCCCACTCAGTCAAATCGACACAATGGGTCGTCAGGGCGACATACCTTTCCTTTGCCAGTGCCTCGGCTTTACGCAGACCCGTGGCGGAATAATCTACCGCGACGACATTCAAGCCTTGCTCGGCCAACCATACCCCGTTACGACCTTCGCCGTCACCGATCACCAGCACCCTTTGACCCGGCTGTAACAACTCGCGATGTGTCGTGAGATAGACGTTGGGCCGAGTGCCATAGGCATGGCCGGGTTCCGCGTAACGTTGTTCCCAGAATTCCTCTTGCATAGTTTGATTCAACTCGACTGATTTAGCGCAAAATGAAATTGCCTGTCAGATTATCAATGGTTAGCGTTGTGCGGTTGCGGCAACCAACCGTCCGATACTCAAGCCCTGTACCAGAATAGAAAATATAACCACGCCGTAAGTCGTGAACAAAATCACATCGCGTTCCGCTCCCGCCGGCAGGGACAGTGCGAGCGCAACTGAAATACCGCCCCGTAATCCCCCCCAGGTGAGGATTTCAATTACCCGCGGACTAAAACGCCGATAATGTCGCAACAGGGTGATGGGTGTTGCAACGCTAATAAAGCGCGCCATTAATACCGCCGGAATAATCGCAATCGTCGCCAGCAAGTACTCACCCCGGAAACTTAGCAAGAGGATTTCCATACCTATCAGGACAAACAACACGGCATTTAATACTTCATCGACCAATTCCCAAAAACTGTCCAGGTGCTCAATGGTTGTTTCGGACATGGCAAGTGTGCGTCCATGATTACCAACCACCAATCCCGCTACAACCATGGCAATGGGGCCGGACAAGTGCAGTGCCGACGCCACGGCATAGCCTCCCATTACTAGCGCCAGGGTAAGCAGGACTTCCACCTGATAACTATCGATGCTGCGCAAAAGGTAAAACGTTAATCCCCCCGCGAGTAGGCCGAATACCGCACCTCCGCCAGCCTCCTGTAATAATAATAGGGATATGTGGCTCGCCTCGGCTTGTTCACTGCCCGTCGCCAATCCCACCATCACCAGAAACACCACCACCCCAATGCCATCGTTGAACAATGATTCGCCGGCGATTTTGGTTTCCAGGCTTTTCTTTACGCCGACACTTTTCAACACACTCAATACCGCAATGGGGTCCGTTGGGGATATCAACGCACCAAACACCAGGCAATAGATAAACGGCATATAAATACCGAGTGCATTAAAGATTAACCAGGCCATCCCTCCGATGATAAAGGTGGACATCAGTACCCCGACCGTGGCGAGTGACAAGATGATCCATTTCTGTTGCCGCAGATCATCGAGATTGACATGCAGCGCGCCAGCAAACAGCAGGAAACTCAACATGCCATCCATCAGGGTTTCATAGAAATCGATCCCACGCACCATGCGCTCCGCCTGTTGTTCCAACTGGGTGAAGCCCATGGCATGCAATACCAATAAACCCAATGACAGCATCAACGAGATCAGCATGATGCCGATGGTGGTCGGAATTTTCAGGAAACGATGATTGAGATAACTGAACAGGGCAGCCAGAGTAATCAAGATGGCGGCGGTACTTAAGATATCCATATTCAATGTTATGGGTACCTAGCCCTGGATGCGGGGAATATCTTTTCCCAGGGCCTGCTGCATGATCAAGCGTTTCAGGGGCAGCAAATGATCCGTCAGTTTCAATCCCAGATTACGGACCCAGCGTAAGGTCGACTGATCCGTACTGAAGAGACGCTTGAATCCGTCCATCGCGATTAACATACTGCGGTTATCCGCCCGCCGCCAGCGCTCATAACGACGTAAGGTTGTTTCTGTGCCGATATCCCGTTGCCGTTGCTGTGCTTCTGTTAACACCTGTAACAGTGACGCCATGTCCGCCAGACCCAGGTTGACTCCCTGTCCGGCCAGGGGATGAATGGTATGGGCGGCATCGCCTACCAGCGCCAGCGCCGTCGAGAGGACCAGAGCCTTTCCCCAATTGAATTTGTGCATTGTGTAACCCCTTGAATCGTTATTAGTTATTGTGCGGGTGGCCACAGCATAAACAGTTGCCGAC
>JAHEIJ010000089.1 GCA_024639445.1 Gammaproteobacteria bacterium | reverse complement strand
GTAGGTGGGTACGTGCAGGGGGTTGGACTCGGGCACCACCAGGTTGAGAAAAGGGATCAGCACGGCAATCACCGCCAACGACACCAACAAAATCTGGCCACCGCGATCGTTATAGAGAAGGCTGCGTAGCGTGTACATAACTCAGCCCTCCACCGCGCGGCCTTTCTGCGGGAACAGGCCCCGCGGCCGTTTCTGGATAAACAGGATAATGAATACCAGCATCAGGATCTTGGCCAGTACCGCACCCGCCCAGGGTTCAATGAATTTGTTGGCGACGCCCAGGGACATGCCGGCCACCAGCGTACCCCACAGGTTGCCGACCCCGCCGAATACCACCACCATGAAACTGTCGATGATATAGGCCTGACCGAGATTGGGGCCGACGTTGGTCAATTGGCTGAGCGCCACGCCGGCGATGCCGGCAATGCCTGAGCCTAAACCGAAGGTCATCGCATCCACCCAGGCCGAACGGACTCCCATGGCGCGGGCCATGGCACGATTCTGCGACACGGCACGCACTTGCAACCCGAGCGCGGTCTTCTTCAGCACTAATTGCAGGGCAATGAAAACAAGCAGCGCGAAAAAGATGATGTACAGCCGGTTGTAGGTCAGCGACAGCACGGCATTGATTTCCAATGAGCCACTCATCCAGCTTGGATTTTCCACCGCGACGTTCTGTGCCGAGATCGCGGTACGTACCAGTTGCTGCAGGATCAAGCTGATACCGAAAGTAGCCAGCAGGGTTTCCAATGGGCGTCCATACAGAAAGCGGATCACGCCGCGCTCAATGGCGATACCCACCAGGCCAGACACAATAAATGCGGCAGGCACGGCAACGAAGAGTGAAAAGTCGATATGGTTGGGCATCAACAGTTGCACGATATAAGTGGTATAGGCGCCGAGCATAATCAGTTCACCATGCGCCATGTTGATCACTCCCATGACTCCGAAGGTGATGGCCAGACCGATTGCGGCCAGCACCAGCACCGAGCCGAGACTCAGGCCGAAGAACAGGGTCTCGGTCAGCTCGTTCAGCTGCAGCTTGGTTTCAATGGCGGCAAGCGCCTTCCTGGCCGCTTGCGTGGTTTGCTTGTCTGCACCCTGTTCGGCAAGATACCTTAAGCCGTTACGCGCCGCGGGACGCAGGTCGCCCGATAATTGTTGTATGGCAGCCAGTACCTGTGTCGTGTCGTCGGCTTTGAGATCTTCCAGGGCGATCAGCGTTCGCATGGCCTCGATCACGGCGGGATCGGATTCTTTGGCGAGTTGCTTGCGCACCACATCAACGGCATTGGGGTCAGGTTTGTCCAGCAACTGGTTGACGCCGTCCAGGCGCACACTGGCGTCGGGATTACTGAGATTCAGGGTGGCGATGGCGCTGCGGATCTGGCCACGCAGTTGGTTGTTGAGCCTGATTTTCTCCAGCTCGCGTTTTTTGACGATACCGAGAGCCTCTGCACTGAGTGCGTCGGCGATCTGGTAACGGCGACCGTCCTTGATGCCGATCACCAGCTTCTGATCCTGTTTGCGGTAGAACAGTTCGCCTTGTAGCAGGTGACCAAGTAGCCTGGCGGCGTCCGGGTGACCACTGGTGGCAATGGCTTCGACACCTTGTAGCTTGATGTTGAAGTTGCTGTCCTTAAGTCGTTCCACACCTTGATCGAATATGGCGTTGTCGCTGGCGTGGCTTAAAGGGCTGGCGAGTAGCAGACTGAGCAGAATGAGTCTAAGCCAGCTCACGATTGTTCCCCAAACATAATATCTTGACGCATAGTAGCTCGTTATACTCCGACCTATTGTTGGAATTATGTAGAGTAGGGGCGCCCGTTACCAGGCGCCACCTTCAACGAGTTACATTAGTAATTCTGGCCTGAGCACTTGCTGGTCTTGACGTTGTAGTTGCCGCAGGACAACGGTGCCTGCCAGTCGGCAGTGATGTCTTTGGATCCCGGCAGGAAGTCGGACCACGCATCCCCGGGTACCATGCCAGCGGTCTGCCATACGATCTCGAATTGGCCGTCGTCCTGGATCTCACCGATTAATACCGGTTTGGTGATGTGGTGGTTAGGCATCATGGCGGAGTAGCCGCCGGACAGGTTCGGTACAGTGATACCGATGATGGCTTGCTGTACGGCACTGGGATCGGTGGTACCGGCTTTTTCGACCGCTTTGACCCACATGTTAAAGCCGATGTAATGGGCCTCCATTGGATCATTAGTGACGCGCTTCTTGTTTTTGATGAACTTGTGCCAGGCCTCAATGAAATCTTCGTTCACATCAGCTTCGACGCTCATGAAATAGTTCCACGCGGCCAGATGACCGACGAGTGGTTTGGTGTCGATGCCGGAGAGTTCCTCTTCCCCCACGGAAAAAGCCACTACGGGAATGCTCTCTGCGGAGATTCCCTGATTGCCCAGTTCTTTGTAGAAAGGCACATTGGCGTCGCCGTTAATGGTGGACACTACAGCGGTCTTCTTGCCGGCGGAGCCGAATTTCTTGATGTCGGCGACAATGGACTGCCAGTCGGAATGACCGAACGGTGTGTAGTTAATCATGATATCTGCATCCTTAACGCCTTTGGATTTCAGGTAGGCTTCAAGGATCTTGTTGGTGGTACGCGGATAGACATAATCGGTACCGGCCAGGACCCAGCGCTTCACACCAATATCGTTCATCAGGTAGTCGACTGCGGGGATCGCCTGCTGGTTGGGAGCGGCGCCAGTATAGAATACGTTCTTGGAGGATTCCTCCCCTTCGTACTGTACCGGATAGAAGAGTAGGCCGTTGAGTTCTTCAAACACGGGTAGCACTGACTTGCGTGACACCGAAGTCCAGCAACCGAAAGTGGCAGCAACCTTATCTTTAGCCAACAGGCCCCGGGCCTTCTCGGCGAACAACGGCCAATTCGAGGCAGGGTCCACAACCACAGGTTCCAGTTTTTTGCCTAGCAGGCCACCCTTCTTGTTTTGCTCATCGATGAGCATGAGCATAGTGTCTTTCAAGGTAGTCTCGCTGATAGCCATGGTGCCAGATAACGAGTGCAAGATACCTACTTTGATGGTGTCGGCGGCTTGAACCATGGCTGACATGCTAAGACCTATGCTAACGGTGATGGTCAGGGTCAGACGGCGAATTGCCTTGAAAAGGTGCATAGTCCGGATACTCCTATTTTGTAATTGTTGTGGGCCGGCTATTGTCCGGCCGGTCCATGAAACCTTGTTGTTTCAGTATGGGGCGTAACAAGGGGCGCCTACAGGCGCTGGTATAGCAAAGAGCAATAACCGGGCCAAAACCATTTTTACAAAGTTGTTCAATTGATTAGCTTAGGAATGACTGATTGATTGTCTGATTTAGCAAGAAGCCATGCACTGTTATAGTGCTTTCAATTTTAATAACGGTTAAATTTGGTGCAAGATTACAGGAAGGTTATTGTATGAATAGCAGTTATGAGTTGCTCGCAATCAGTGGCATAAGTGATGTAGGAAGTCAGAACTGTGGAGTGTCCGGCCCCGGGCAGCATCCTTTTTAATTAGTACATCGAATAGTTGCTGGCAGTTCGCTTTTTTAATTTGGGAACCGGCACGGTAAACCCGTGCGGTGGACTCAGATGGATGCTTTTTGCATATTCCTGGGCAATATTTAACCTGGCAGTACGCTTGAAATGACCGCTTGCACATTAATGTCACGTGCATTTGGTTCAAGCAATTTAGTAATTCTTAGTTTGCGGCCAGGGATCCTCTGCCATACTTCACTGGCCAGATTTAATAGTTTAATCTTATTATAGTGCTCATGTTTGCGGCTTAACACAAGCCCCACAACGGGCTTCATACGACTGTTTTTATTGTTCAGGATTACCACGCCCGTATGTCCTGTATTCAATTCGACAATGCTGCCAATTGGATAAACACCAATCAATTTAACAAATGCTTCGATCAAATCCTGGTCAAAATTACCGGGTGTCATGTTGTAAAGTGCATTTAGTGCATGGTGCGGGCTCATGCCTTTCTTCCCAAATTGGCCATTCATTAATTCATCATATTCATCGATCAGGCTGACAATACGGACGAACTGGCTGATTTCATCATCTTTTTTCTTGTTGGGATAGCCGCTCCCATCGAGGCGTTCATGATGATCTAATACGATATCCAATATTTCAGGTGCGAGATTGGGTTTGGCTGATAACATCTTGTAACCGAGAAAAGCGTGAGCTTTATAAAGTCTGAATTCATCGCTGCTGAGTTCTGACGTCTTATTCAGGATGCTATTCGAAACGCTTGTTTTGCCTATATCATGCAGCATCGCGCCTAAACCCAGTATATTTAATTCCTTTGGGGATAAGCCTATAGATCGTCCTAAATTGATTGAATGAATACAGACGTTGACAGAGTGAATGGTTGTAGATTCATTTTTGTTTTTTAAATGGGTTAACCAAATCATTGTGTCAGGGTCATTGATAATACTTTCAACTAATTCGCTGACAATTTCCTTGGCGATATCGACATCAATGTTTCCCGCTTCGTAAATTTCCTTGAAAGTGTGTTCTACGTAAGTACGGGCCCGATCGCGTAAGTTATTTGCTTTTTGAGTTTTATGTTGTAAATCATCGATCCCTAATTCATTCTTTTCGAGAATTAGGGTGTCGACAAATTCCTTTTGTTGTTTTTTTAGCTGCCCTAAATGTGCGTTGTTGTTACTTCCGGTAAAGTGTGTTGATTTGTCAGTATCGACATAAACATGGGTAGATATATTCTTAATTTGCTCTATATCATCTGCTTCTTTGATTAATAAGCCTTCAAGCGTAAATGGGGTTTCAAGCCAGGGACGGTCGAGTTCGCTTACAAACATGCCAATTTGCAAGTCTTCAACACCAAATTTAATTTTCATTTACTTTCTTTCTCAATCCATGAACGGTTGAATATCGTTATTTTTTGTCTGGTAAATATTCACTAAATTATCCCTTATATTGGGTTAATTTTCTTATCCTCATTTAAAGGTATATCTACTTATCGGACGATCTGTCCGCAGGTTTAATAGAACATTTGGTCTATTGAGATATAGAAAGTATTGCTGCATTAATAAAAATATCTGTTGATCGCTGTGACGTTGGTTATGCGTCAAGCGACAAAATATCGGGCCTGATTTCGTCATTTGTAACATTCTTGCTTCAGATCAATGTTGCAGAGCGGGGGTCTGTCTACTATATAAGTATTAGCTTATTTGATGGAGATGGTAATGAAAAAGGAAGAAAAACAGGAACTTGCAAA
The DNA here is from genome assembly GCA_024639445.1 of Gammaproteobacteria bacterium. Taxonomy (GTDB): domain Bacteria; phylum Pseudomonadota; class Gammaproteobacteria; order UBA6429; family Thiohalophilaceae; genus JAHEIJ01. Next base: position 3,137 of record JAHEIJ010000089.1, on the reverse strand, counting down.
TGAAGCCTATGAGAAAGCGCTGCAATATGAGCTGGATTATGGCTGTTGTCCCCAATGCGTGCTCGCGACCGTGCAGGAAACGCTTGGATTTATCGATGACAGCACCATCAAAGCCAGCCACGGGCTTTCCGGCGGTGGCGGCCTGATGGGTCAGGGAGCCTGCGGGGCTTTAACTGGTGGACTCATGGCGTTGAGCGCCAAACGGGGGCGGGACCGCGACAAGCTGGATAAAGGCCGCTTCATCTCCAACTTCAAAAAGGGTCGTGAACTGGTGGAACGCTTTCGCGAGGAATTCGGCGGTGTTACCTGTGAAGAGTTGCAGCACCAGTTCACCGGCCGCACTTATGATATGTGGAACGAAGACGAATACAAGGCTTTTGATGAAGCGCGCGGAAAAAAGTGCGCCCATGCTACCGGAACGGTAACAAAATGGTTGATTGAGATGTTATAGGGTGGTCACTCTCAAAAAATAACTTTCGCTGACTTTAATGAATCAAGCACAAAAAACGGGGAGTGTTTAACGCTCCCCGAGTTCTTTTTGTTTTACAGTTTGTTGTGATTATTTCATAGAATCTAGTTATAAAATCCCCATACCGGAACCAACAGCAGACCCAGATCCTTATATTCATCCGGTCTAGCCGGTACCAACCTATCGCGCTTGAAGGTGGTTAACACGTTTTGAAGATATTCCTGGCCCTGTTTGCTCAACAGTGCATAGGTGATTTTTTTGCGTGTTGCCGCATCAATACCGGGTGACAGCGTAAAGGTTCGTTCCGGATAGCTTTTATCGGGAGCAAACAGGATTTTGTATTTCTCCTTATTCTTCATCTTCGCCCACATTTTATCGCGTAATACGGCGGCCTCAACATCGTCCCGTTGCAGGCATTTTTCAAGCCCTTTGAAACCTCTTGCCGGCACAGGTACCGGTTGGCGAATCGGGTTGGTAAAGTACTCAAAAAATGCCATGGTCAGCATGTTCGGTGAAGGAAAGGAACAGACCCGCTGGCCGGAGAGTTGCTCCATACGGGTAATTGTACTGTCCTTTTTAATCACAATAACGATTTTAATATAGCCCGGTAACCTTGCGACGGGGATATGACCAAATTTATCCATGCGCCAGCCTGATAAGTGCGGTCCATCAAAAACAATGTGGTATTTGTTTTTTTGAATGTTGTTGTTATAGTCGATAAAGGTAGTGGCCGGTTTGATTTCAATCTTCCTGCCGATCACATCACTGAGATAAACAACCAGGGGCTCATAAATTTCCAGGGTTTTCCGGGTTGAGTGAGTCGGGGCAGTCGAAAAAATCAGGGGCTCTTCGGCCCGAGCAGCTGGGACAATACCAATAATCAATACTAACGCAGCGAGAAAGAGATCTTTCTTCCGCATGGCAGTAATCCTTATGTTGGTTGATCTATTTTAGTTATATTTCTTATTTATATCGACAGTTTATTAATTATGTTTAGAACGTTTTAGTCAAATATAGAGCTAATATTATTATGATTATTATGGAGTCAATAGTCGACTAATGAAATGGGTTATTATCATATTCTCTCTCGTGGTTGTAATGGTGGTTGGCAATCTGTTGATGCTGAAGCACATTAACAAAAATACATTTACGAAAAATAAACGTGACGACAATGATTAAGTCTGGATTACAGGGTTCTGAATATATCCCGGGTATCCAGGATGGCTGATTTTCTTTACTCTCTTGGGTAAGATGGTCCCGTTGCATAAAGGAGCAGGAAAAGAATGCTGCACGAGACGTTGACCATAATTCTGGCGGGAGGAACAGGCAGCCGACTTCATCCACTAACCGAGGATCGGGCGAAACCCGCAGTGCCTTTCGGCGGTAAATACCGCATAATTGATTTCACGCTGGCGAACTGTCTTCATTCCGGCCTTCGGCGTATTCTGGTACTGACCCAGTACAAATCCCTGTCATTACAAAAACACCTGCGTGATGGCTGGTCCATTTTTAATCCCGAATTGGGTGAATATGTCACCCCCGTACCCCCCCAGATGCGGACCGGTGAGCATTGGTATCGTGGCACGGCGGATTCGGTGTATCAAAACCTGTATTTGCTGGAGCGGAGCGGGGCCCAGTGGGTGCTGATCCTGTCGGGTGATCATATTTATCGCATGGACTATGCGGCCATGCTCAAGTCCCATTTGCAGCATGATGCGGGTCTTACCGTTGGATGTATGGATGTGCCGCTTGCAGAAGCGACTGAATTTGGCATATTAGCAGTCGATGCAAATAGTAAAATAGAGCACTTTGAAGAAAAACCCGCGAACCCGACTCCCATGGCGTCTGATCCGCAACTGGCATTGGCTTCGATGGGCATTTATGTGTTTTCGATTGATCTACTGTTGGAGGTGCTTAATGCAGACGCCAGAGAGGAAGGTTCAACCCATGATTTTGGTAAAGACATCATTCCCCGCTTGATCGAGACGGAGAAAGTGTATGCCTATCATTTTGGCGGTGAAGGAGGGCGAGTAACTCCGGATCGTTACTGGCGTGATGTCGGTACGCTTGACAGCTACTATGAAGCGAATATGGATCTTCTAACACCCGTGCCACCCATCAATTTGTATCAAGCTGATTGGCCGATCCGCACCTATCAGTCCCAGAATCCACCGGCGCGTACGGTTCCCGGGGATGAAGGCAGTGAAGGAATTTTTATTAATTCTATTGCGGCGGGCGGTGTAGTTGTTTCGGGTGGGAGTGTTCAGCACTCAATTCTGTTTCCGCATGTATTTGTCGATGATGAAGCGGTCATTCATGATTCCATCTTGTTTAATGGGGTACAGGTGGGCAAGGGTGCAGAATTACAACGCTGCATCGTCGACAAAGATGTAGTTATTCCTGCTGGTGAGCGGATTGGATTTGATAAAGAAAAAGATGCAATTCGTTTTACGATTACTGAAAAAGGCGTGGTAATAGTGCCAAGAAATTATGGTTTTGCAGGGAATTAAAACAATATTGTTAGTTAACCTGTGGTCTGATATCAGGCAATTTGTCTCGTTGTAACACATACTCAACAAAATCATCTGGCGACATTGGGGGTGAAAAATAAAAGCCTTGCCCATGATCGCATTGCCTCGAACGTAATAACTCCAATTGCTGATCCGTT
>JAHEIJ010000088.1 GCA_024639445.1 Gammaproteobacteria bacterium | reverse complement strand
TGGGGTTGTGGGTCCGGCAACCCGGGCGGTCATGAATGTGCCTGTGAGTCAACGGATAGAACAAATCAAACTCAACATGGATCGCTGGCGCTGGTTGCCAAGGGAGTTGGGCGAGCGTTACATCATGGTCAACACTGCGGGTTATGAATTGGCAGCGATGGAGAACAACCGGCCCACCTTTACCATGTGGGTGATCATCGGCACCCCGGAACGACAAACGCCGGTGATAAGCGGAAAGTTACATACCGTTGTGTTCAATCCCTACTGGACAGTACCACCGACGATTCTTTTCGAAGACATGTTGCCGGCACAGCAAGCCAATCCAAACTTCCTTGCTTCCCGGGGTATTCGGGTGTTTACCAATCAGCACAATGCCATGGAACTGAATCCACGCCAGATCAACTGGCGCAAGGTCGATAAAAAACATTTTCCCTATGTGCTGCGACAGGATCCCGGCGCAACCAATCCCCTGGGGCGAATAAAATTCCTGTTCAGCAACGAATATAATATTTACCTGCATGATACGCCCAAGCAGCGATTATTTAATCGCACCGAACGTGCTTTCAGCTCCGGTTGTGTGCGGGTCGCGGATCCGGTGCAATTGGCTGAATTTGTCCTGGGTGCGGAAGATGGCTGGGACCAAAGCCAGATCAGGGAAACAATAAATAGTGATCAGGTTCGTGGCGTGAAGGTAGAGCAGGACATCCCGGTCTATCTCGTGTACTGGACGGCCTGGGTGGCTGAAGATGAAGCGGTATTTTTCCGCCCCGATGTGTATGCAGTCGATCACAAAAACGGCATGGCGCAGTCTCCAGAGCTTTAGAAACCGGCATATTCGCCGATAAAAGTCCTGAAATGTGCGCAAGTTTACGGCGTCAGGCCGTTGCCCGTGGGAAACTCCGGGGTTGAAAAACCGCTCCCGCGCCACTAAATCTAGCGGGATTTTGGGCTAAATATATGAATTCAAGAAGAAATTTTCTAAAAACAGCTACAGGGACAGCCGCGCTACTGTTGGCGCCGTCAGTTCTGGCGAAGCCAGCCCAGCCGAAGCTGATTCAGCCGGCTGAGCGCGTGCTGCGGTTGCAAAACCTGCATACCGGGGAAAGCCTCAAGGCAACCTATTGGGCGGAAGGCCGCTATATTGCAGAAGAATTGACAGCACTGAATCGCGTCTTGCGGGATCATCGTAGTAACGAAACCTATACGATGGATCAGCGTTTGTTCGATATGCTGCATTTGTTACAGCAGCAGGTCGCCGGCAACGGCACCTATCATGTGATCTCGGGATATCGCTCACCCACAACCAATGCCAAGCTACATAAAAAAAGCAGTAGTGTCGCCAAGCGCAGCCTGCATATGCAAGGCAGGGCGATTGATATTCGCATGCCGGGGGTAGAACTCAAGCAGCTGCGCCAGGCCGCACTGGATCTCAAAGCCGGTGGTGTCGGATATTACCCAAGATCAGGCTTCATTCATGTCGATACAGGCCGTACCCGTTTCTGGTAATCCGAGCCAGCACGCATTCAATCAGGCTTTAACCGCATTACCTCAGGTACTGAGGTATTCCCACAAGATCGCGATCGAAAACAACAGCTTAACTTAAATTGCGAAAATGGCCGTTAAAATCCACGTCATTGTGAGGGAACAACGAGACCGAACAATCTTTTGATACGAACTATAGTTCTTCAAGATTGCCGCGTCAGTATTGAAAAACTGTTGTTTTTCAGTACTGTCACTCCGGGCTTCCTCGACAATTGCTCCTCGGCTTTGTCTCCTCGGTTCTGGCTCCTGCTTCACTCTAACTCCTCCGTCCCGGTCGCTGTTCCCGACGCGGCTCTAACTCCCCACATCCCTGTGGGTCGCCTGGAGTCGTGAGTCGCTCTACCTCCTGCAGTCACTACGGGCATCCTGCCCTCCCGTGACACTTGCACATCCATGTGCATCGTCCCTGCAGTCGTGCGTTGCTCTATCTCCCCACGTCCATATGGGTCGCAGGGCTCGTGCCCTCTCGTGACACTTTTACATCCCTGTAAGTCGTCCTCGCAATGACAACTCACATTAAGTTTTGCGGGGATCCCTCAACCACAGGCATCGCAGGATGCCTGGGGTGGATGTTCGATTGCGTATAAGTTTATTTACTTGGTAATCGGGATCAGGGTGAGTTCAACCCGACGATTCAATTGTCGGCCCTGGGTCGTTGAATTGCTTGCAACAGGCCGGGTCTCACCCATACCAAAGGTTTCAATCCGGGCGGCAACGACTTTCTGACTGATCAGGTATTTACCTACCGAATCGGCGCGGCGTTCTGACAAAGCCTGGTTGTGTTGGCGTGATCCCGTGCTGTCCGTATGACCCACAACATCAATCAGGGTCTTGTCGTATTCATCCAGCACCAGCGCGACCGAATCCAGCACCGGATAAAATGAGGCTTTGACTGCCGCCTGATCAACGCCAAAGGTGACATTGCTGGGCATGACCAGGGTAATATTGTCGCCGTCACGCACAACCCATACCCCCGTGCCTTCAAGCTGCTGGCGCAACTTGGCTTCCTGCACATCCATGTAATAGCCCACTGAGCCGCCGGCGATGGCTCCGACGCCGGCACCGATCAGCGCACGATTGCGGCGCTCACGGGAATCATCACCGCTGATGGCACCCACTACCGCGCCGGTTACGGCACCGATAATTGCGCCGGTAGTCGCGCTGCTGGTTTTTTCCTCACGGGTGTAAGGATCAATTGTCGTACAGGCAGTCGTAAGAAAGATACTGCTGACAAGCGCGATCAATCCTGTATTGCGTACCGTGTTTAAACCGAAAGTGCGACTCATAAGCTGGCTCGAACCCTATGTTGATCAATGAGGGAGCAAGTGTATAAAACAACATCATCGGGGTTTGTGACAGTGTTAACAGTCAGGTCGTGATCTTAACTTCCTGGTGGAGTTCCATCTGGTGAATCGCGGCTTCCAGATCGGTCTGATCCGGGTTGTCTTCACTCTGTTCCATCAGTGCAGCCATCAACTCCTCTTGTTCCAGCATGTACTGCGTACCATCACTTTTTTGAATATATGCCGCCCAGGGGACAAACTTGGTTAACGGAAAGGTCAGTGTTTCATCAGGTGAGATATCGATATGTAAACCGGCGATATGCACCAGGTTCTTACCTTGATAGCCATGTTCTTTTTGTAAGGTGCGGATGGTACGATCGAATTCCACCTGGGTATTCACCTGCGCGGCAAGTAATAAGGGTGCTTTAGAGGTAACAATCCACGGCATGGCATGCAACAGGTTCTCTTCCAGCTGATTGTATCCTTCTGAATCCGGTGGGATTTGGCGTTTGTAGCGAAACAAGGCCGGTTTCAGGTTGACGCCGATAGGTACACGTCCGCTCTTGGGCCAGCTGGCCTCAAGCGATTTCTTCAGATGCTCCGAAGGCAAAAAGCTGCGGGACGTGCTGTGTGACATGACTGGCTTGTAATCGCCATCCTTGTCAACCAGGATGATCTTGTTCAGATCCAGAAACAGACCTTCGTCACGGTCCTGGTTGAGGATTTGGTTATCGATGGTCACCAGATGTTTCTTGCCATTGGTTTCAAGGGCAATATTGTTTTGCGCAAAGAGATATTCATCTTGATACCATTTGAGGCAGCCGGCGATCTTGCCGCAACTGGAAGTATGTTCATGATGTTCGGTACGCTTGCGGCAATAAGTACCAAAGGTCTGGGTACTCGGGTCATAACCTACATGGCTGGCCTGGATGATCACCATGTCCTTGCCATGCTCGGCATGGGGTCCATGCCGGCCGGTTGCCACGATGCCACCCACCCGGCCGTGATTAAAGGGAAAGGTGCCAAAATGTTTGGTAATAAGAATAATGGGATAACCCTGGTTTTCATCTGAACAGAATGCGCGTGATGGCATGATTCGTCCTGGCGCAAACCCCAATGACTTACAGAAATTGTAGAGTCGTGGAACAAAACTGCTGTAACGCAGAAACTTATCCTTAATATTGAATGGTCCCCACATTGCGAGGTAGGAATTTTTGGATGAGAACATGTGAGATCCCCGCAGGTAAATGTCGTGAAAGTATAGCAAACTGTATTAAGCTACTGTTTTTATACACTCACGGGCATCACGGATCCAACCCTGCCGGTTGATCGGTATCAAGCGAGGGTGAATTGCAGGAAGAAAAAAATCTATAAACAGGGCCGGAAATATTCGGAAATTCAAGATGGCATAGTAAAAATGCAGGCTCTGGGTGCACTATATTAATAGTGTGACGGGCCTGGTGAAAGTGTGCAGTCAAGCAGCAGCGTTTTTCTATCGAGGGATTAAGCCATGGGGATCAAGATCAAGTCATTAACTGAGCAGGTCACCGACTTTATCTGGGGCCGGCCGCTTGATGCCATGTCAAAACCAGCGCAATTTGGCATCACCACGCTGCGCATCGGGAACCTGATAATACGTGACATCAGTCAAGGCCAGCTCACATTGCGTGCCATGGGGCTGGTGTATACCACGCTACTGGCGATGGTGCCGTTGATTGCCGTGAGCTTTTCGGTACTAAAAGGTTTCGGTGTGCATAACCAGGTTGAACCCTTGCTACTCAGTTTACTCGAACCCCTTGGCGATAAGGCGGTGGTAATTACCGACAATATTATCGGCTTCGTTGACAATATCAATGTTACCGTACTGGGTTCGGTGGGGGTGGCGCTGTTGTTTTATACGGTGGTGTCGCTGATGCAGAAGATCGAGCGGGCTTTTAATGAAGCCTGGCGGGTGACCGAGTTACGACCGTTTGCGCAACGCTTCAGTGATTACCTGACGGTGATCTTGATCGGGCCGGTATTGATGTTTACCGCCCTGGGTGTCACCGCCTCGATTGGTAATATCGAGATCGTTAAATCCGCCTTGGAGGTTGAGGCAATCGGTGCGTTCATGCGGCTCATGGGTCGTTTGGTGCCTTATTTGCTGGTGGTGGGTGCCTTTACCTTTGTCTATGTGTTTGTGCCCAATACGCGGGTCTCTTTCAAGGCAGCCGTGATCGGCGCGTTGGCGGCCGCATTGATGTGGCAAATCATGGGCTGGGGCTTTGCCGTATTTGTGTCGCAGTCAACCAAGTACACGGCCATTTATGCCACCTTCGCCACCATGTTATTTTTTCTTATCTGGTTGTACCTCAGTTGGTTAATCCTGCTAATTGGCGGCAGTATCGCGTTTTATGTACAGCATCCGGAGTACCGTAATCTGCGATCACGCATCATTCGCCTCAGTAACCGCATGAAAGAAAAAATGGCGCTGTTGATCATGAGCCTGGTGGGCCAGCATTACTATCACCAGCTTCCACCCTGGACGCTAAAGGGTCTGGCAAAACAACTGCACGTGGGTACCGATGCCTGCGGCCTGCTGGTTAACACCCTGGAAAAAGCAGGTGCGCTGGTTCGCACTTCTGACACTCCACCCACCTACTTGCCCGGGCATGCCCTTGAAACATTCATGTTGAAAGATATTATTGATATTGTACGTGCCGCCAGTGAGTCTCCGTATCTGTCGCCGGAGGAGCTGCCGAAAACCGAGCTGGTCGATGACCTCTATCAGGAAATGGAGCGCGCCATCGACGCCTCGCTGGAAGGGCGCACGTTGCGGGATCTTTCCCTGGCGGAACCGGGTAAGGTGGTTCCCATGACGGATACCGCCGGCTAGTGACAAAAACAACTGATAGTACATAACAAGGCAGACATAACAACTTAACTACAAATCAAGATCTATCTATTCAGCATGAACTGTATGTCCAACCCCCCGGGACCAGTGCCGCTCATCGTTTTGATGCTGGGCCTTATTGTCAGTAGCTGTGCCAGTGTGCAGCATGTGGATTCATCTAGCCTGCAACAGCTCAGGAATCTCAGTTATCAGACTATTCATGGGCAAACCGTCACACTCAAAGATGGTGTGTATGAAGGCCCGACTTTTGATGCCGGTGGCGCATCACGCTTACGTGTAGCGCTAATCGAACAACTCATGGTCAGCGGCGACATGACCGGTGACGGTAACAATGAAGCCGCGGTGTTTCTGACGGCAAGTTCAGGTGGCAGTGGCCGCTATACCTATCTGGCCATCGTGACTAAAAGCGGATTCAGTTATCAGAATATTGCAACCCAAAACCTGGGTGATCGGGTACAGGTCCGCGCGTTGCGGCTTGCCGAAGGCACGTTGATACTGGATTTTATTACCGCCGGTCCTGAAGATACCGCGTGTTGCCCGAGCTTGAACATGCGTAATACTTACCGGCTGGTGGATGGCGAACTCAGGCAGATCACCGATAAAGCCATTGGGCCGTTGAGCCTGCGTGATCTGGAGGGCATGAAATGGTCACTCGCCGAGCTGGCGGAGAACGAGCCCGTGCCACCGCAAGTCTCGGTGTACGCGGTATTTGATGAAAAACGGCTGAGTGGCTCGAGTGGTTGTAACCGTTATTTTAGCGACATCAAGGGCGGCGGCCCCGACAGTATCGTGATTGGACCTGTGGGGGCGACCCGCATGATGTGTGCCGAATCGATGATGCAAGTCGAGGATCGCTACCTCGCGGCGCTGCAAAAAGTCCGCCAGTTTGGTTTCATGTTTGGTCAGTTAGCGCTGGGTTATGAGGATAACAACAAGCCGCAGCGTTTATTATTCAACCCAAAACCGGATGAAGTCGTTCAGTGATGTGATTACCGTTGCATTTTTATAAGGTATTTTGTCAAAAGATTGTAGTATTTTTGCTTTAAATTCGATTACACTACGGGCGATTGCATATTATTCAGGTCCTTTCAGAAGTTCCCTTCCGGTATTCTCCTGTCAATTCCTTAAATGATTTGCAATTGAACTTACATTTTATTGATTATTAAAGGTAATTTTAAATGGCTACAGGTACTGTTAAGTGGTTCAACGAATCCAAAGGTTTTGGTTTTATCGCTCCTTCTGACGGCAGCGCAGACGTGTTTGTACACTTCTCCGCGATTCAGGGTGATGGATTCCGAACCCTGGCTGAAGGGCAAACCGTGAATTATGAAGTGGAAAATGGCCCGAAAGGTCCGCAGGCTAGTCAAGTAACAGTCGCAGGCTGATACTTACGCCAGATTTTCTCACACCCCCGCCTCATGCGGGGGTGTTTTCATCTCCGCTCTCTCTTCGCTCTGGTGCGTTGTTGCGCCAGTGCTATCAAGGAATGCTATTTTGAAAAAAATGTTTGTGGGGAATTTACCCACCGATACCACCGATCAAGCCGTACGTGAGCTGTTTGCCGAATTTGGTACGGTGCGTTCCATTCAGTTGGTGACCGATGTCTTTTCCGGCAAGTGCCGTGGTTTTGGCTTTGTGGAAATGGAAGGTCACGAGGCGCGTGCCGCCATGGCCGGACTGGACGGCAAGGACTTCAACGGCAAGTTTCTCAAGGTGCGGCTTGAAGATACCAAGCGCAGCGGCGGCAAGGGCAAACGCGGCCGGCGCTAAAACACTTCCTCCTTACCCCCGGCGGGGCTTAATGTTCCGCCAGCTTGTTCAATTCATCCAGCAGATTCAGCACCAGTTGTTCGCCACTGGGCCCCATCCCTTTACACAGTACATCCGCATCGCGCTCGCCATCGAGCAGACGCTTGATTTGGCCACCCAGCAGGCGCATGTCGCCCTGGGTATTGATCATTTGTTCCGCCATAAAGGCTGCGGCCTGTAAGGCCTGCGCATCGCCATGGCTGGCAGCATGAATCATGTGCGCCAGGCCGGGTGCCGCCATGGTGGGATCCGCCCCCTGGTTGGGATCGGGCAGGGTGGCCGGGTTCTGCAGGCCCTGCAGAATTGAACGGACGATTACCGTGTCCTCCTCATCCAGGCCGTTGAGCAAGGCCTCATCCCGACGCCCATCCACAATCGCCTGCACGGTTCTGACCAGATCATTCCAGCCCTGTTGTTGCGCCATCTCCAGCATCTGATCCAGTTGCGGTTGTTCCGCCGGGTTGTGGCAGACGCGCACCACCTGGTGAATCAACACCGCATGAGACTGGCGGATTTGTTGTTGGTGATCAGGGAGGGTGGGCATTGAGTTTCCTCTGCGAGGTGCATATGGATTAGCGGGGAGTGTACCTTATTTTTGTTTGTCCTTTTAATTTCGGCGTCATTCTGAGCGGAGCGAAGAATCTTTATTTTATAAAGGCTTTCGCCCGCCGCTGGCCGAGAGCGACCAGCAGCGGGCGGAAGTTTTTAAACAATGAAAGCAAATACACTTCGCGCATTCGCGGGCGAAACATAGCCGCGGGCGAAACGTACCGACGGGTAAACACGTCACAAAAACGACGACAGAAAAAAGGGCCGGGGGTAAAATACTGCTAAAATTCAGATTATTCGACCAGACACTGGAAAACAGGAGTCAGTGCATGA
>JAHEIJ010000087.1 GCA_024639445.1 Gammaproteobacteria bacterium | reverse complement strand
CCCATGCCAACACGATAACCATTGCGCAGTGCTTCCCAGGTGTACTCCTGCGCTTCATGGATTGCAGTGAAGGGCTCCAGATCATGAGCAAGCAGACCGGCAATGGCGGCGGCCAGGGTGCAACCTGATCCGTGGTAGCTGTGGGGCAGGCGCTCCCAGCTGAAGGTTTCCAGTAGGCGACGATTACCAAACAAGCGGTTTTCGACATGTTCGGCTTCTTCATGAGTGCCGGTCAGTAAGACAAACTCACAGCCCATATCAAGCAATCCCTGGCCACAGGCATCAAGGGTGTCGGCCTCGGGAGCCAGAGTGCGTGCTTCCAGGCTGTTGGGAGTTAACACTGTGGTCAGTGGCAGAAGCAAACGAATCATGGCATCAATGGCCTGTTCATTACTTAAGGCACCCCCGCCACCCCCGGTCAGGACCGGATCTAATATCACCGGTATATTCGGGTAGTCAGTCAGTATGGTATGAATGGCTTCAATCACCGGCACATCACCCAACATTCCAATTTTTATCGCCGCCACGGGGATGTCTTCCAGCACCGCTCGTGCTTGGGCAATTAAGAAACTGGTATCGACCGGCATATAGTCCATCACCTGTTGGGTATCCTGGACTGTCAAGGCAGTGACTACGGGGGCAGCATGGCAACCCATGCTCGCGATTGCTTCTATGTCGGCTTGCAGGCCGGCACCACCGGTGCTGTCCAGACCGGAAAAGCACATAACAACGGGGATCTGTTGGGCTTGTGACATCGTTATGAAAAATAAAGCTTAAGCATTGGTCATTGTAACATCCCCTGTTGTTTTTGCTGGTCTCACAAGGGATGAAACGTAGTGACTAAATCATGTCTTGCCTAGGGTAAGGTGCCGACCTGCTTAGCAAGAAATGCCGTCCTGGCGGAGAGTTCCAGTGAACAGGTCCACTTATAGGCGAGATTCAGTGTTTCTGCCTGGGCATAGACGCCATGTCCTCGTACCACGGTAATGGGAAACTCGGCCAGGGTAGTCGCAACCAGGCGCGGTGCTTCCTCAAGATAGCGGTCGTAGTCGATGTTGATTACCGGTACGCGGGGAAAATAGTACTGGCCTTCAAAATCCGGAGGAATGAAGTCTTCACCGTTCATGGTCAAGGCAACGGTATGTGCTCCATGACTGTGTAGTACAGCCTGTGCCTTGGGGTTGTGCTGGTACACCGCCAGGTGCAGGGGGGCGTCCAACGAAGCGCCATCTCCGACTTCACCGGAAATAGTGCAGGCCACCAGATCATCGGCAACTAAGGTGTCGGCACAGGCCCCGGTTGGCGTGACCCAAACAATGTCGTTGTCTCGCACCGAAGCGTTGCCGCTATGCGAGTCATTAATACCGTATCGACGTAACCAACGGTAATAACGAATCAAATCCTGTTTAAGATCCATTGTTATATCGATTATCAGTTATATTTCAAAATACGGGTTGCTTGATGACTGCCAGTATGACAATCGCAAACAGAAACAGTACTGGAATTTCATTGAACCAACGGTAAAACACATGGGTTTTGATATTACGGTCGTCGCGCAAAACGTTCACTATTTTTCCACAATAGAAGTGATAGCCTATCAGAATTGCGACCAGGACAAGTTTGATCTGTAACCAGGACTGTACAGTAAACCAGTTCCAGCCATTGAGATAGATAAGCCACAGGCCGAAACCCAGCATGAGCCACATCAATGGAGTCACAAATCGGTAGAGTTTACGTTCCATAAGCTTAAGGTGCTCCCGTGTTGCAGCATCCTCGGCCATGGCGTGATAAACGAATAAACGGGGTAAATAAAACAAACCGGCGAACCAGGTGACCATGAAAATAATATGAAAAGCCTTCAACCATAAATACAGCATTCTTATCCTCCCTTAGCTGCCGGTAACATTGAGTCTAGTTTTTGCCGCATCCTTGCCATGTTCAACATACCGGTCTTCTGGGATACAACCTGTCCCTGCGAATCGATCAGGAAAGTCGTTGGGGTCAACCGGACATCACCAAACGCCCTGGCCACATCACCTTGTATATCCAGCGCAATTGGATAGGGAATTTGTTTGCGTTGGCGCATCTCCATTACCTGGTTCGGCGGGTCGTAGGCCATGGCGACAGCAACAATTTCCAGCCCCCGTGGTGCTAACTCGTGATACAACTCAATAAAGTGTGGCATTTCCTTGATACATCCCGCACAGCTGGTAGCCCAGAAAACCACCAGCACAGGCTGACCTTTTAATTGTGTCAGTCTGAGGGCACGACCGTCGACAATCTTGAAGTCTACCTCTGGAGCCTGTTGAAGTTCTGCTGGATTAAACCAGTAGTAACCAACGCTAAACAACAGTGTCAGCGCAAACAGGCCAGTTAATACACCCTTTAGCTTTAATTTCATTATGGGCGAGAGTTTATCATGAGCGTCTGATAGAAAACTCACAGCCAGACAGTGGGTTAAATGAATAAATGATGCCAAAACCACTTGACCCTGCAAACTCTGTGGGATAGCGTAGGAATCTGCAAGGGGGAGTATCCGTTAGCATTAATAACAATAACCAAAGCTACATTATTTGGCGGCCATTGGCCGCGTTTTTATTGCCTCACTATTTTGTTCAGGCCTTTGTATTCCATCTCGTCCACATCACTTTATTAAACCGCGACTTTTTCAAATCTGTTCTGATTTGCTCGCACGAGCATTGATTCTGCATGACATGGCCCGGTGGATTGGATGCTGGCAAAACCCGGACCCGGTTATTTCAAAAATATTAAAATTGGGCTTGAAATCCCAAAAATGATCCACTAAGCTCTATTCAAAATATGGGAAAATAATCCCAATTATTCAAAGAGCGCAGGAGATAAGGTCATGAAAATCAATCAATTAAGGAATTTTACCCTGGCCAGCATAGCCACGGCGGTAATGCTGGGGTGTGGTGGGAGTGGTGGTCCAGGTGACGGCGAAAACGGGATCACGGGTATTACAACCGTTGGTGCCATCACCGGGTTTGGCAGTGTCTACATCAATGGCGTGGAATATGAAACCAATCAGTCAGAATATGAAGTAGAAGATGAAGCTGCGTTTGATGACAGTGCCTTGAAAGTCGGGATGGTGGTGAAGGTAAAAGGTAGTGTTAACCCAGATGGCCGAACCGGTACCGCAAACCAGATTATCTACGAGGATGAACTTGAAGGGCCGGTACAGAATCTGGCTGCGGATGGTACTGATCCCACCTTGAAACACATGACCATCTTCGGTGTACCCGTTTCCGTCAGCAGTGTCGATACACAGTTCGATACGCAACATGATCCTAACTTCAGTTTTGCCACCCTTGCTGACAATGCACATATTGAAGTGAGTGGTTACTTCAATGGTCAGGCCTTGCAGGCAACATACATTAAAAAAGAAGATGTTGGAGATAATGACTTTGAGGTCAAGGGAGAAATCAGTGATATCAACGGCAACACTTACACCTTAACGACTTTCTTTAATGCCACTATTACGTTCACCCTGGCCAGTAATGCCATTATTCCGGTAAGCGGTATCCAGATTGGTCAATATGTCGAAGTTGAAGGCACGCCAACCGGCCCGAGCAGCCTCGAAGCCTCCAAGGTTGAGCTGGAAGATCGTCATCACCTCGAGGACGATGAAGGCGAAGTCGAAATTCGTGGTGTGCTCTCGTATGACGCTGCCACTGACAGCTGGTTCCTAAATGACATAACACTTGATCTAAATGGCGATATTGAATACGAGCCGGCGGAAATTGAAGATGCCATCAATGACCAGTCAGCTGATGGCATGATGGTCAAGGTTGAAGGGGACTACCGCAACGGGGTCCTGGTCGTGGATGAAATCGAAGACAAGCAAGACTCGCTTGAATTCAAAGGTACGGTGGCAGCTTTATCCGCCAGTGGTGCCAAGAGCGGGACTTTGACCATTGCCTTTGGAAACGCCACAGGTACAGTGACGGTCACCCTCGATAGCAACACCATGTATCCCGGCGATGACAGCCTGCAGCAATTCGACTTGAGGACAGATGTTCCATCCGGTGCCTATGTCGAAGTGAAAGGCATGCAGAATCAGGCCGGTCAGATTTTTGCCACCCGATTGCAAATTGAAAACAGTCCCCAGGAATATGAAGTCGAGGGACCGCTGGATAGTTTCGTTCCTGGCAATACCATCACCGCCATGAATGTCACCTTCACCGTTAATGGCAGTACCGTTTATTTACCAAGACAGCCAGCTACCGGGGATATTGTCGATATCACGGACGTGAATGGCGATGGGCTTGCCGAGCAGGTGGAAATCGAGGACTGAGTTTGAAGGTGTTCCCCCGAGCGATATGCCAGGGACGGCGTGTCGCTCACCTTTGTTCTCAGCTTGATTTTTCCATTAATTGGGAATATGGTCCCAAAGCATGAGTAAGACCCTGGTACAAGCGCTGTCAGCAGCCACCCTGCGAATTCTGCGTCCCCTCGTGCGTGTCCTGCTGCGAAATGGTATTTCCTATGGCACATTCGCTGACCTGGCCAAATGGGTCTATGTTGATGTCGCGACCCAAGACTTTGGCATCACGGGCCGCAAGCAGACGGTGTCGCGTGTATCGGTTCTCACCGGGCTGAGCCGCAAGGAAGTAAGCCGGGTGCAGGATTTAGCCCGGCCAGATGATACCGCGGAAGAAGAACGTTACAACCGGGCAGCCCGGGTTATCGGTGGCTGGTTACTCGATGCGGCATATCAGACTGGAAATGCCCAGCCCCGGGATTTACCCTTCGAGGAGGGTGAGGCCTCATTTACCAGCCTGGTTAAGAAATACAGTGGCGATGTACCTGCCCGGGCCATTCTCGATGAATTGCTGCGAGTGGGAAATGTTGAGCGACAGGAGAACGGGAACTTGCGCCTTATGTCTCACGCCTATATTCCCCAGGAAAGCGAAGTCGACAAGCTATATATTCTCGGCGCGGATACCAGTGCACTGATTTCCACCATAGATCACAATCTTGATCCCGCAGTTGAGCGAAAATACTTTCAGCGCAAGGTGCGCTACGACAACCTGCCGAATGAGGTGTTGCCGGAATTCAGGGCACTTTCCGCTGAGAAAGCCCAGCAATTACTCGAAGAATTCAATGGATGGTTGGCCAAAAGGGATCGTGATATCAATCCATCTGTAGATGGCACTGGCCGGAACATGGCCGGCATTGGTATTTATTACTTTGAAAACCCCGAAGGCGAAGGCCGGGATGATTCCGATGAACAAGATTCCTGAAACTATTTTAATTCTGCCACTGCTTAGTGCGCTGTTACTTGCTGGTTGTGGTGGTGGTTCCGTTTTCGCCGAAGGTGGTATCGGGGGTACGGGAATCAGTACCGGTACCGTTACCGGCATCGGCAGTATCACGGTAAATGGTGTGAAGTTTGATACGGACAATGCCGCGATCTACGTCGAGGGTGTTCGGGTTGATGATCAGTGTGTTGTCGCTGTTGATGCAGAAGACTGTTTACGCAACATTCTCGGATTCAGTGAAGGCCAGGTGGTTCGTGTTGTCGGGGACTTCAATGCAGATGGTAAGTCCGGTACGGCTGATGCGATTTATTATAACGATAGTATAGAGGGGCCAGTAGACAGTGCGAGTCAAATAGATGCATCAACACAAGGATTGGTTGTGATGGGCCAGCTAGTCATTGTTGACAGTCAGACCAAACCTGATGGGGTGAACCTTGCCACCTTTGATCCTGACGATATTGTTGAGGTTAGTGGTCTTCGGGATGACCAAGGCCGCATCCATGCCGGTTACCTGAAAAAAACTGGTACATTTCCAATCGAAGATGCTGTCGAAATCAAAGGTATTATTGATAGCGTAGATGAGCCAGCTCTGACATTTACAATAAATGGATTGACGGTTGATTATTCTTCAGTGATACCAAGTCCTTCATTGCAACCGGGTATGCAGGTCGAAGTGAAAGGGACTTATAGCGGTACGCAGATTAATGCCACAAGCGTTGAGCAGGATGACGATATTGGTGGAAGCAACGATGATGAAGTGGAATATGAGGGGATTGTTACAACAGCGCCTGCGCCTTTTACAGCCGGAAGTGATTTCCTGATCGGTATTCAAATGGTGCGAACAAACCTGAATACAGTATTCAAGGGCGGTTTGGATGAAGACATTGCTGTCGGCGTGCGACTGGAAGTTGAAGGCTACTTGGCGTCAGGAATATTGATTGCCGAAGAAATCAGCTTTCACGATGAGATAGAAATTGATGCTCCTGTCGCAGGTTATTCACCTTCGACCGAAGTGATAACGATTGAACTTGTTAATGGACTAACTCCCCCCATTACGGTGGTTGTGAATGGTTTAAGCAAGATTGAAGGGAACGCGCAAACCGTTAATGAGTTGGATGACAGTTTATTTCTAAAAACTACGGATTATGTTCAGGTACGTGGCAGATTAGTTGGCTCAGGGATAGTGTATGCTGAGGAAATTAAAGCTGAGACATGGGATAGTAGTGACCCCCAAAATGTAAAACTGCAAGGCGAAGTAGAGCAGATAGACGATATAAATTTTGGCGTTACGATATTAGGTATTAATGTAGATGGTGCAAGCATCACTGACTATGAAGATGTGAATGATCATCCGATTGATCGGACCCAGTTCTTCTCTACCGTGAATCTGGGTAATATCGTTGGAGCAGAAGGTGAATGGAATGGTACTTCCATTGACTGGAGAAAGCTTGAAATTGAAAATGAAGAATAATTTTACGCCTCTCTGTAACAAGGATTAGATCCCAGAAACTGAATTTTCCCCACTCTACAGAAGTTTTCGAAGAGTGGGGCCTTTCTTATTGTTTCATAAGCAATTATCATTGACTGCTGAGTATTATTCCAAGCGGGTTGTCAGAGAGGCATGATTAAAGCAGCAATTGTTGGCGGAACCGGTTATACGGGCGTTGAGTTATTACGTTTGTTGGCGGCTCATCCGGAAGTGGAACTCACTGCCATCACCTCGCGTTCCGAGGCGGGTCAGGCCGTGGCGGATATGTTCCCCAACCTGCGGGGTCATGTGGACCTTGCGTTCTGCGAGCCCGACAAGGCGGGATTGAATGATTGTGACGTGGTGTTTTTTGCCACGCCTAACGGTATTGCCATGCAGCATACCCCGGCGTTACTGGATGCCGGTGTACGAGTAATCGATTTGGCGGCCGACTTTCGTCTCAAAGACCCGGCAGTATGGGCCCAGTGGTACGGTCAACCCCATGCCTGTCCTGAACTGCTGAAAGAAGCCGTCTATGGATTACCCGAAGTTAACCGCGCTGCGGTGGCGAAAGCCCGGCTGGTTGCCAACCCGGGGTGTTATCCGACGGCGGTACAACTCGGTTTTCTGCCCTTACTGGAAAAGGGCCTGGTGAATGCCGGTCGTTTGATTGCTGATGCCAAATCGGGTGTGAGTGGCGCGGGCCGTAAGGCCAGTGTCGGTACGCTGCTGGGGGAAGCCAGTGAGAGTTTCAAAGCTTATGCCGTTCCCGGCCACCGGCATTTGCCGGAAATCAGTCAAGGGCTGCAACGGGTTACCGATACCAAGGTTGGTTTGACTTTTGTGCCGCACCTGACACCGATGATTCGGGGGCTTCATGCCACGCTGTACGCCGAACTGACGGCGGAGGCGGCCGATTTGCAGCAACTGTATGAGTCGCGCTATGAAAATGAGCCCTTTGTGGACGTGCTGCCCGCCGACAGTCATCCGGAGACACGCAGTGTCCGGGGTGCCAACACCTGTCGGTTAAGTATTCATCGGCCCCAGGGAGGCGATACCCTCGTGGTCCTGTCGGTCATCGACAATCTGGTCAAAGGGGCGGCCGGCCAGGCCGTACAGAATATGAACATTATGTTTGGTCTGGAAGAGGCAGTCGGGCTGAATATCATCGCCTTGCTGCCCTAGGTAACATCATGCAACTCAAAGTCAAACCCCATAATCCCTGGAAAACTCGCGTGTTCATCCTCCTTGGGCTGCTGGCCATCGTTGTGGGGGGCTGGGGGTTGTTTGATTATGGACGGTTTAAAGCCGGATACGATAGCGCTGAGGTTGACCTTGAGCAGTTACGGTTGGCGGCGCTGGTTGATGAGCTGTATGGCGAAATCGATCATCTACGGGAGCAGAAAGCCCAACTTGAGCGGGCGGCACAAATCGAGCGCAAAGCCTACAATGAACTCGATAACAATCTGAAAGTCTTACAGGGTGAGATACTGGAGCTCAAGGAAGAACTGGCGTTCTATCGGGGCATCGTGTCGCCGCGGGACGCTTCTCGTGGATTACGACTGCAGCGTTTCAGCTTGGAACCCAATGGTCTGCGCAGTTATCGCTATACAGTGGTGATCACCCAGGTGTTGAAAAATGACAAGCTGGCGAGGGGCCGGGTAAAATTGTATGTCGAG
>JAHEIJ010000330.1 GCA_024639445.1 Gammaproteobacteria bacterium | reverse complement strand
AGGATTCCCTTGTCGCGTAAGATGGCCAGGTGCTGGGAGATGTTGCTTTGGGAGGTCCCCACCTGATCGACAATGTCCTGTACGCTGATTTCCTTGTCACCCAGGGTGCATAGAATTTTCAGGCGCAAAGGATGTGACATGGCCTTAAGCGAACGAGAGGCGCGGTCAATGTCCTCATCACGGGTGATTAATCCAGAATGTTCTGTGAAATTCATGTAATTACCTGATGTGACATGTACAATAATGGTATGAACTGTAAGGGAATATAGCACAAACCCGTTTTGTTCATACTGCCTTTTATTAATAAAACATTATACAATAATCTTCCGTTTGAGAAGTCATGTGGGCAAATTCCCTTCATTAAGGACTGCAAATTGCGGTTCCCCACTGGGATCTGGCGCCAAAACGTCGCTTATATTAGACTAATTCTAAACCTGTAAGTCATTAAAACACGTCATACTTTACATAATCTATGTCTGACCACGCCCGACCTATCGTACTCGTCATCCTGGATGGCTGGGGATATTCTGAATCCCTGGAATCCAATGCCATTGCTGCCGCCAACAAACCCAACTGGGATCGACTCTGGAGCACATACCCGCATACCTTGATCCGGGGTTCCGGCGCCGAAGTCGGGCTGCCGGCCAACCAGATGGGTAATTCAGAAGTCGGTCACCTGAATCTGGGTGCCGGGCGGGTGGTATACCAGGAATTCACCCGTGTGAGCCGCTCCATCAAAACCGGCTCCTTCTTCAACAACCAGACACTGGTTGATGCGGTGGACAAGGCTAAAGAAAGCGGTAAGGCGGTACATATTCTCGGCCTGCTTTCTCCCGGCGGGGTACACAGTCACGAAGATCATATCCACGCGATGGCGGAACTGGCGGTCAAGCGCGGCGTCGACAAGGTCTTTTTGCATGCCTTCCTGGACGGGCGCGATACCGCTCCCAAGAGTGCGGCCGAGTCCATTAAGAAAATGGATGCCAAGTTTGACGAGATTGGTGGCGGGCGTTTTGCTTCCATGATTGGACGCTATTTCGCCATGGACAGGGATCATCGCTGGCCGCGAATCCAAAGTGCCTATGATTTGATTACGCTCGGAAAAGGTGATTTTGTTGCTGAGACGGCTGAAGCCGGGCTGGAAATGGCCTATGCACGTGAGGAAACTGACGAGTTCGTTAAGGCCACGGCGATAGTTCCCGCAGGAACCCAGCCCGTCCGGGTGGAAGACGGTGACGTCGTGATATTTATGAATTACCGCTCGGATCGGGCCCGCCAAATTACTCGACCGTTTATTGAGCCGGATTTCGATGCCTTTCCTCGCACAGCAACACCCAAACTGGGATTATTTGTCAGTCTGACGGAATATAAATCTGAGTACGATATTCCCGTAGCCTATCCACCAGACCGCCTGAAAAATGTGTTTGGTGATTACATTTCCCGACTGGGCATGCACCAGCTGCGAATTGCCGAGACTGAAAAATACGCTCACGTGACCTTTTTCTTTAACGGCGGTCGCGAAGAACCCTTTGAGTTCGAGGATCGTATCCTGGTGAGCTCACCCAATGTGTCGACCTACAATGAACAGCCGGAGATGAGTGCACCGGAGGTGACCGACAAGTTGGTGGCCGCGATTGAAGGCGGTAAATATGACGTGATTATCTGTAATTACGCCAATCCGGATATGGTCGGACACAGTGGTGACTTTGAGGCGACGGTCAAGGCGATTGAGTATCTGGATACCTGTGTTGATCGGGTCGTTAATGCCGTGCAAAAAGCCGGGGGTGAAATTCTTATCACTGCCGACCACGGTAATGCCGAAATGATGCGCAATGAAGAAACCAATCAGGCGCATACCGCCCACACAACAAACCCCGTACCGTTGCTCTATGTCGGCCGGGACCTCAGGCTCAATCATACTGGCGGGGCCTTATCAGACGTGATTCCCACCATGCTGGATCTGATGGGTTTGGTGCAGCCCATGGAAATGACCGGCCACTCCCTTATCGAGCATGCCGAGGGAGAAACGGCGCAGCCTGAAGCGCAACAGACTTAGTCCTATTTCGACTAAACAGGTTCATTTTGATGGGCCTGTTTGCATTTGCGGGACAGGCAAAATTTAAGCCTGAGGGTTGCTATCAACCCCAATCCCGTTACTATCCAAAATTATGTTAAGGCGAAACCATATCCTGCCCGCACTCTTTCTCGGGCTGTTTGTTTTCTCTTCTGGAAATGCGCAGCTTAGCGATGAGGAGCGCGCAATCAAGGCCGGAGAACTTGAGCGCCTGCAGGGCCGTATTGACTCGATTGTTGCCGAACGGAATGAAGTACGAAGTCGTTACGACCAGGTGCAACAAACGTTGCGCGCAACCGAACGAAAAATAGGCACTTTTGTTCAGGAGCTTGATCAACTCAAGCGGCAACTTCGTAAGCAGGACCGTCAGCTTCAGAAGTTGCTAAAACAACAGCAAAAGTTACAACTGGACGTGGAAAGCCAACGCGAGTTACTGGGTGAACAGGTTCGTGCGGCTTATATGATCGGCAGGCAGGAATATCTAAAGTTGTTGCTCAATCAACAGGATCCGGTCGTGATGGGGCGTGTCATGGCTTATTACAAGTACTTCAACC
>JAHEIJ010000086.1 GCA_024639445.1 Gammaproteobacteria bacterium | reverse complement strand
TATCGCCCGCTATATGTAGTACCCAGCATAGCCCTAGCGCGCGCTCTGCAGGTGTGGATTCAGGATTAGCAATCATTGCGTTATTGAGCGTCAAGGCTTCGATGGCCTGTCCTGCGGGTTTACCATGGCGAGCCTCCGCTGCCGCCTTTACTTCAGGTGGGGCATCTTTCGCGACGATGGCCCAGCGCGCCGAATGCCAGGTCAACCGATCATTTGGCGTGAATTTGCTATCGTCCGCCCAGCGTGCGCATTCGATGAACATGCGACGAACGCGCTCCTTGCCCTTGGCCTCACCAGCGGCCACCCAGAAAGGTGCAGTGTCGGGGTGCTTCAGGAACAGCAGTCCGATTTTATCAATCAGTTCGGGGCGTGCACGCTCGATCTCGGCAAACGCGACGTTTGCAGTAATCATGTGCCCGGGATGATCCCAGGCGAGGGCTTTAGGTGCAAAGGCACTAAGGGTACTTAATATTACAGTACCTATAACCGCAAAAAATCGTTTTGACATTATCTACTCCTTTACTTTTGAACATTTAGTGAAGTTGTCTAATAGTACTAGATATCTTGTTTCAGTATTTTCTCAATATAATGCAAGCGATTATATTTTATATTGATTAGCAACAAGCTATGGATAATTTGATCACTCAAATAGAAATTACTATTTATTACTCATTCTCGAATGTCTGCCATGCGTTGCGACTTCAACCGGTCTACGCAAAACAGACGTTCAATTTAAGCATATCCATTATTTAAATCAACCTACACGACTTTCGTTATGAGGGTGGAGCCCAATTAAGCATCTTCTTTCTTGTTCACAGGTAATTGAGTAAAAGGGAATATGGTTCAAGCTATTCAGCTAGAACCATGTAACTCATCTTTCCTTACCACTATGGTGATTGAACTGTGCTTTATACAAAATATGTCTTAGTAATTAAGATCAAATGTTACAAATAACTTCCAGCCCTTACCAGTCACTTTGTCTTAACTGTATTGTCTTTATTAGCGAGTTAACCAATAAATCAGCCCAGGCATATCCGTAATACCTATGGTAATGAACCAGGCATCTGAAGCGTGATTAAAATCACGTGTGCCAAAACCGATACGTAATCTATTTTTTAGAACACCGACATGTATATCACCACCATAGGTGTCCCGGTCAAGAGATTCCGGTTGACTAAAGGCGTGATACCAGGTTGGTGTAAACCCGAAACTGGTGGCATATGGAGAGGAGGATTGCCGAGTAAAGTCTATACCCAACGCCAGGTAGTTCTCACGGGTGGCGTCCGCACTCGATCGTCGTAATAAACCGCCGGGAAAGCCGAGGCTCAAGCGTGCGCCCAGCAGGTTCTTTTGCGATAGCGCCATGGTGGGTTGCCAGGTCAGTAACAGGTCACCTTCCGAGGTTTCGAAACCAACTTCGTAGGGTATAACATTTCGCCAAAACCAGTTTGGAGACGAGGTAGACGGAGCAAAACTATAATCAGGATATCGGTAAGTACTGCTTTGTAAGATAAAAGCAGTGGCACCCATAACCTCGATATTCGCGCTTTTACGTTTATTTATATCAGGTTCACGAGCCGCATAGATATTCTCCGCCTGCGATTCAAGATAAACCAGCCGGTTTGTACCGCGGCGCGTCAGTTCAGTAGCCCAACTGTCAGGTTCATCAATGATCTGTTCCATCAGCGACTTTTCATCAAATTCAACAAGTCCTGCAAAACGCGTTTTAGTCTGTTTTTGAGTGGGTGTCGGTACGAATCCTTCTGTCTTGAGATACTTGAAGAATGCTGTCTCACTCTCGCCGGCAGCCAGTGCCTGCTCCAGGCCGTCATGGATAATACGCATATCGCTGTCGTCGGCTGGCATCGGCTGATAGGCAAACTGGAGTAGTTTTTCTTTGCCGTATTGACGCATGGCAAGCTTTGCGAATACATATCGTCCACGGGAATCAGCATCCAGACCTAAAATCGTGAATAACTGTTTGGCGACCGAATCAAAACACTGTTTATAGTCATTTGATTGATGACCTGAAGAATATTGCAGGCTGCATAAGTTGTTAGCAACCATGACAAGGCCATCATATATCCCGACGTAGTAGTCATATTCCCGAAATTTGTAATCGAGAAACGAACCGAAATCTTCCATGAGTGTTCCGGTTATGGGAGCACTGCGACCTGATACCCGCAAAATCCTGTCATTCTGCATTGAAAGCCGCGATTTGTTGATATCGCTATAAATTTTTATCTCTGTTAGTTTTGCTTTTTTCAACACTGACAGCAAAGCGTCAGACAGATGTTGGCGATAACGGGGGATGTTTAAAGTGCATGCGGTTTGCGAATCTGTTTTTCCGCTCAGGCTCTTACAGTCTTTAATAACGCCTGCCTGGCGTAAGCGCTTGACAGAATAGGGCTTATCGATAACTGGGTTGATACGGTCATATGCGATTTCCAGCAGCTGGCCGGCACGGATTAAAGCCTCCTCGCAATCGAGACGGAGATCGAAATAGGGCAGTTCCTTCTGACAATCGAGGGTGATCTCTCTCTGCTTCAATATCTTGCCAAGTTTGTAGCTGATCTCAGACAGGTTAAGCTGCCAGTTGTCGCTAGTCAGTTCGCGATACAGTTCATATCGACGCGCAGTGCCAAGAAAGCCGACGAGTAGCTCGCTTTCTGAAGCAGCACTGTACTCCATTTGACGGCATGCTTCGGGTGGGTTGGCACTTTCACATGCCAGGTCTTTTCTGTGCTCAGGGACATCGAAGAGAATACGGTTTGGGTCGATATAAAAATAAGTTACCGGGTAGGGGGCGTCATCTTTGCGTTTGTTGGATTCTGCAAGGGTACGTGCTACGCCAATGGGCAGATTATCGAATAGTCCGCCATCGGCAAATTCCGCTTCAGCCAGTTCGTAGCCATCGGGGCATAGCAGGCTGGTATCTGCCTTTGATGATGCCTGTTCCTGCAATGGGGGTTCTGCAGATATTTGCTGTACAAGGCGGCAGTACTGCAGGCGTTTGCGTCCAAAAGCCAACGGAAAAGCACTGGTGGTGAAAGCGGCGTCAACAATATGCTGGTTATCTATGGAGAAGGCTTGTGTATCGTGAGCTCGTGGCATCAGTATCATCGAGGGGTCTGCCACTTTAGGGTAGTCGGCAGGTTCGAAGAAGAACTTGATGCTGCTGTCATCTGTTACCCGCAGTTCAAATGGTATATAAAAACGCTGATTCCACACTTCGACTTTACCAACGCTTAGCACCTCCGGGTTAATTTTGGTTACGGTCACTCCAAGAGGAACACGGCAGCCTTTTCGAAATGAAGGCTTGCTCCATTTTTTGCGCAATTCTGTTGCGGCCTCCAGAAAGTCCTTGCGCGAAAGCACAGCATCATCAGGCAAGTAGATGGGTGATTCGGCGTCTCGAGGAAGCAATGTATTGATATCGATTCTCAGCCAGATATCACGGAACAGGTTGTCATCAATACGGTTGCTGAGACCACCATCGTTTTCGTCACGGCTGCACCATGACAATCCGGAAAGCAGTGTGTTGATGCCGCCTGCAGAGGCACCCGTGATGCTCGCCATCTCAATAGGTAAAAGCTGACCACCCTTCAGGGTTTCAAAGTCCGGAGCATCACGTATGATCTTGATTGCGCTCCAGTTTAATCCAGCTTCATACGCACCCTTGCTGGCACCACCACTGATAGCGATGGAAACGGGCGAATGCCTGGTTTCTGAGTCGGCTTCACTATTTCCTGTTAATAGACCAAGGCCCAGGATTATGGCTGCAACAATATTGAATTTAACTTTCATAGGAAAGCATCCTTTGTTTAAATTTTTCAGGCATAGCAGCGACCAGCCTACAGGTCTGAAAGCAGTCTCTGGAAGGCGGGCGCCTCGCGCAGGAGTCGGCCGGCAACTTCGCGCAGACGCTCCACCTGTTCCGCGGGTAATGTCAGGCTGGTTTTCACCTGCTTGAAATAGAGGCGTTCGGCCGGATCTTGCAGTGAGTCAAAGGTGACCTGCGCCAGATACCCGCGGCGAGAAGGTGCTCCGCTCGGAGCATCAGCTTGCCACGCGACCAGTTTTTCCTGGACCTGCTCGATCGCGTCGAATGAAATCCGGTCAACCGGTATCGACCACATCTGGTCTGTCAGTATATCGGTGTCCGGTGGCCCGGGGGAACGGTCCCAGTTTACTTCCGGGAAGCGCAACGCGTTAACAGAGATCACCACCACCTTGCGGGCCTGGCGGAGCGCCGGCAGCACCGTTACATCGGGTTCGACCTTCAGGAGTTCGAAGGCTCTGAGTACCTCGGACAAACCAAGGTTTTCCGACAGGCCGCCGTCGAAGATGTGCACGTAAGGACGGTTTGGGTCTTCGTAGGACTTGAGTGCGCGGGCACGGAGCAGGGCGCGCCCCGGCGTCTCTGACTCGCTGATAGCAGCCTCGGCGTCAGTCATCCAGTCCGGGGCTTTCCGGCCGCATGTCCCACCACGGTTTTCGAGGGTGATTGGCGTGAGCAATGGTGGCAGAGACGTTGAGGTGGCAATGGCCCGCCCCAGCGTCACACCGGAGAGATCGCCGCATATGGCATCGAAATATTCCTGCGTATAACTGAAACGGGCGCCGGTGGTGACATCAGTGCCGTTTATGATCACGAACGGACCGCTGGCCTGCTGCAGGTCGCTGAAAGTGGCATGGTCGAACACTGTGTCGTCATACAGCTCGGCAAAGAGGTCTGATTTTCCAAAAGTCCCCGATGGCATCCGAAACCAGTTGGTCGGGGTAATGATGCGAAGTGCCAGCTCACGCTCCAGGTTACGCGACAGCACCCGTTCCTCGAACTCATCGAACATCTTCTCACCGCGCAGACCATAATAGGTTGCAGGCAGCGAGCCCCCCGATACTGCCGAGATTACGTCCACCTCGTCGAGCAGGCGGCGTTTTTCGCCGTTCACCATTACCTCGGTGCGGCGCAGTTCTTCCAGTACGCCATAACCCAGCGCCGCAGCGCGCATACCGCCGCCGGAGATCGCGAGCACGACCAGCAGCTCGTCGGACTGATCGGTGCGCGTCATGTTAGCGAGACGATAACCGCCAGTGCCCACCTGCTCTAGCTGCGGTGTCTCAGGGTAGTGGGCACAGCCACCAGTAAACACGCAAAGTAGCGTCAATAGAAGAGTAATACCTACCGTGAAAAATCTAGATGTGTGCTTCATGTTTGCTTCCCATAACTTTTTATTCATGCCCAAGGGACTAGAAGACTGCTCGTCTCGCAGCACCAAACAACAACGTTCCTGAATCGCTGATATCGAACCATTCAGCCGGATCGGTTTTTCCTGCTGCCATTCTCTGGTAGGCACGCGCCCATACGATAAAGGCATGCCGCGACTCGCGTATGGCAGCTTCCTTTTTGTCTGAAATAGCTTGTAACTCACGATGACTCGCGTGATAATCTTCGATATCAGGCGACAGATATTTATCCTTTTCATTCAAGGTGCTCAGCCGATCGGTGGTGATGTCATGAATTAGACGCAATTCTTCATCACTAAGCTTCTTTTTATTCTTGATGACTTTCTTCACGTGAATAACAGCCTGCTTTCTCATCTCATCGATATAGGCAGGATCGTGAGTATTGCGGTAATTAACAGCGGCAATCATGGTATCGTATTGCCTGTTACGAATAGCTCGAAGCACTACCTCCATTTCAAGTGCACGGCCGTATTTGACATCAATCGCCTCTGCATAGATATTCTGCAGTTTTTTCCGTTCTTTTTCCAGTTCATCCAGTACCAGGCCGGCATGTGCACTGAACTCATTGATTGATGGTGATAGCATCCTGAGCGCTCCCAGATAGTCTTCACTCTGCCTTACCTTTGCGATCAATTCCTGGTTCGCTTGCTCATTAAGGACCGCATTCTTGATATAAGGATCATTCAACACATATTCCTGCAACGCTTCCAGTACATCGGCAAGCAGGTTGGCTTTCTTATTCTCGCTGATACTCTGCTCAGAGATGGTAACAATCTGTATGGAATAGACGGTTATCGCAGTCAACATATCATCCACCTGTTTCTGCAGGTTAATGATCCGTTCTGTTGGTGCGCCCTCTTCACCCACATAACTGTCGATCCGGCGTAGATAGATTTCCTGACTTTTACTCAGATTGCGTTCCAGGCCGCCGATCATACTGATCGTCTGGGTCGAAAATGGTGCAATGTTTTCAGACTGTTGCTTGGTGAACTTTGCACAACCAGCAACAACCAGCAGGCATAATGCGAGGATGCTGAGAGTTTTCAATTCACTGCTCCTGATAGGACGCGTTATTGTTTTGTTCATAAAATCGCCTGTTAAAAATAAAAGGTCCAGTGCCCTTTAATTTTCTTTAATTAGTGGCTCTGAGAATTCATGGATGAATTATTCAGAGCTTCCTTAAATAATATCTAACCAGAATGAGCAGGTGAGCATGGCTGACGTTGTCAGTACCCCTGATCACTCTGACTCTCCATAAACTTCTCCCGACCTGGTCGCCAGCGGTGTATGCCACCGCTCCTTCGGAACGATCTTCGGTTCGGCCGGGTCTCCCTCGTAAGCCGGCGTCATGATCTGTATGCCATTTTCATTGAAGACATCCTGGATGTTACGATGCATTCCGGTGTAGAGTGCAACCATCTGTGAGGCGTCGCCACAATAGGCATTGAGTTCGTAGTTCACCGCGAAGTCTCCTAATGATTTCTGACGTATGAATGGCCTGGGCTCCTTAAGAAGCCCCTCGGTGCGTTCGGCAGCCTCTAACAATATCTCCTCCACCTGCCGCCACGGCACTTCGTAACCGATGCCTACCATGGTATGCAGGATCAGGCCCTGGCTGCGGGCCATGGTGCTGTAATTGGTTACTTCGCCATTAAGGATGGTCGAATTCGGGATTACGACCTCTTCATTTTTCGGTGTCTTTATATGGGTGACCAATACACGCATCTCCATGACATCTCCCACGGTGTCCCCGATCTTTACCCGGTCACCAATTCTGAAGGCACGCCGGTAAGTCATGGTGTAGCCGGCGATCACATTGGAGATCACGGAAGTGGAACCAAGAGAAAACAGCACACCCAACAGGATCGAGATTCCCTGGAAGGCCGCAGAATCGGATCCTGGAATATAGGGGTACGCAATAACCAGCGCGAAGACAATGATTAGCAACCGCGCAATCCGATAGGTTGGCCACGCCCATTCGGCCTCGAACCCTTTAAACTGCAGACGCTTAGTATCAATCGCGGCAAACACGCTGCGTGCCAACTTCAGAACGTAGCGCGTGATGAAAAACAACACCACCAGGAACACCAGGCTCGGGATAAAATTGATGACGGCAATGACCATATCGCCAAGCGGGGACGACACGAACTGGAACAGCGTGTGGGCGGCGTAGCGCGTCTGTGGAAACAAACTCAGCGCGAAATTCGTGAATACGTAAATCAAAAGTAAAACGACCAGTAGCCGCACCATCCCCAGTGCGCCCTGCACGAGCCCCCAGAGCTGCTCTCCCCGCAAGATGCGTTGGGATTTTGCTTCAAGGTTCTGCATACGTAGCTTTACGCGACGCTCCAGGAATCCAGCCAGACGGCGAAAACTCCAGAACACACCGAACAGGAGCACGACCAGCACGACCATGCTGCCGAATGCATACAAGGCATTTTTAATTAATACGTCCGGTTTATGATCATGACGATAATCATCGATGGACTCGGCAATGCCTTTTTTTAAGGTCATTGCAAGCACCAGACGGTCGATCCCTTCGAACTCGGCATCCGCTTCCAGTACCCTAAATATGGGTTTACCGCCCTTAACTGGGAGGATCCGGTGATAGGTGCCGGCATCTTCGACATGGAGTGTGCTGGCATCGAACGTCGGATCTTGCGCTAACTTCTCGATATGCCGTGCAATCTCACGTGCCCGGCGTTCGGCCGGGTAGGCCGATACACCGACGACATGAAACCGTACCCTGCCGTTAACCACGACCGGGGCCGTATCCACAATTTCGAACTCGCCGGATGGTATGGCATCTTTGATCTCGGCCTGGGATTGCGCGCCAACGACCGCTGGCAACAACAAGGTGAGAACAAGCAACAATAATTTTCCGAGTCTGCGTATAACGGGAGCGGCTAAGCTGCCTCCACTGCGAAACGGCTGAGCTGCTTCACATTTGAATAAAGTGGTTAGCATTATTACGATTCTCCCGTCATCAGATCAAACCAGGCAGTAGCCTGGACTTCAGCCGTGGTTCCACTCAAAAAACGAGGCCTTAAAATTGTTGAGTGCATGCACACTTTATTTTACGGCCTGCGGTTCTGGAAATTTCCAGCTTCCATCCAGAATTTCCTTCTTCGGCTTATACAACCTCACGATGTAATTCCAGCCCTCCATGATCGGCAGGTAATTGTCCGCCTTGGGGTCACCCCCGAAGTGGATCGTAACGCTGCCGTCTTTGGCTTTCTTGGCGGTGACGCCGTTGTAAGAATAGATGTCCTGAGCATTCTTTACTATCCAGCCCTCACTGTCGTAAA
>JAHEIJ010000329.1 GCA_024639445.1 Gammaproteobacteria bacterium | reverse complement strand
ATGCGTGTGGTTATACATGGATGTGAGGGAACCTTGCGTCGCCCGCATCATAGTGGGGTCTGTAGCAAACATGATATTCGACACCTGCGTGACTACCTGATCACAGCGGGTATTAGTATGGGTTCATTGGACATTGAAAGTACAAAAGATTAATTGCGCGCACTATTTATATGGATCGCAAGTATGGATAAGTTAGCAGTGCTATGCTGTAATGGATTTTGACTCATAGTCGGGACAGTCCTGCAGGCAATGGTGTACCTGAATACGCTCCTTTATTATCTGGTTTTAACACCAGCTAACTATTTATCGTTAGTAATGTAAATATACGGATATATTTCGTTGCTTTTATCAGAAACAAATAATGACTTTTCTGCAATAGATAAACCGGCCATCATCAAGGCCGAGCAAACCAAATTATTATTTCATGCCATGCCTGTGGCGGTGCTGGCGTCGGTTATTAATGCATTAATCCTGGTTTTTGTCCAATGGGAAGTAATTAAACACGAAATAATATTAAGCTGGCTGGCGGCCTTCCTGATCATAACCGTGGCAAGACTGTTACTTGTCTATAGTTATAATAAAAATTTACACAAGATAGATAGTAGTAAAAATTGGGCAGCTACAAGTGAAAATTGGGCGACATGGTTCATCATTGGTGCGATAAGTAGTGGTTTTGCCTGGGGCAGCACTGCTGTTTGGCTTTTCCCATCTGATAATGTAGGTCATCAGCTCTTTTTGGTGATTGTGCTGGCGGGCACTTGTGCCGGTGCGAGTACCAGCCTGTCATTTTTACGGACGCCAATAATTGCATTCCTATTTGTGATTTTAACCCCATTGGCGATTCAGTTTTTGCTTCTGGATGATAGGTTATCCATGGCGATGGGGATCATGACAATCCTGTTTTTTATTATGGTCCTGGCAAGTAGTCTACGAATTTTCAAAAATACGGAACAAAATATCTCACTGCGAATCGATGCTCATTTCCGTGAGAGGGCATTAAAGGAAAGTGAAGAGAAATATCACCTGATTTTTGACTCCGCACCTTTGGGCCTTGTTCATTATGACAACACTGGAATAATAACTGAATTCAATGAACGGTTTGTTAATATTATTGGAGAGGACAAGCATAATCTTGCTAATTTTTCTTTATTGAATGATACGCATGATCCGAATTTAAGACAGGCGATCTTAAATACCCTGCGAGGCAAATTTGGCCAGTATGAGGGTAAATCAAATGCACTTGGTGGAGATAAGGACAAGGATATAAGGCTTTATTGTCGAGGGATTCAGTCCGAGGATGGTGAAATTCTCGGGGGCGTATCGATCATGGAAGATATAACTGAAGATAAAAGAGTAGAAAGATTGAAAAGTGAATTTGTTTCCACCGTGAGTCATGAGTTACGGACCCCGTTAACAGCTATCCGCGGTGCGGTAGGCCTGTTAAATGAAGGTATGGGGGGCGAATTGCCAAATGAGGCGCGCAAATTAACGGAAATCAGCGAAGTAAACACCAACAGGTTGTTGATGTTAATCGATGACATTCTGGATATCAGTAAAATTGAACTGGGTGAATTATCATATGATTTTCACATCATTGATGTCAGAAGGTTCCTGGAAGAGGTCGTCCGCGTGATGGAAACATACGCCAGACAGCATAATGTTAAATTGGTATTAAAACGTTATTGCAATGATGTTTTTATCAATGCTGATCATGATCGTATGATGCAGGTGATGTACAACCTGTTATCGAACGCGGTAAAGTTTTCACCCCAGAATGGGAGTGTGATCGTTTCGATGGAATGCATAGACGAGGGCGTAAAGATTTCCATTACAGACTCAGGGCCCGGTATACCAAAAGAATTTCAGGGCGTATTATTTGAACGGTTTACCCAGTTTGACAGTTCAGACAGCAGACGCACTGGCGGTACAGGCCTGGGCTTGAATATCACCAAGGCGCTGGTTGAAAAACATCATGGCCGGATCGATTTCGAGACAGGTACAGACGGCACTACCTTTTATATCATTTTGCCGGCACAATCATAAACAAGGTAATTCCTGAAGGCCCTGATATTTATTCTGCCGAGATTGGGTACAATTCAAGATAAAAAGTGGAAAGAATCTTTTCCTCTTCTTCTTCAGGTTGAATTTGACTATTGCGAAACAGTGCCTCAACCCGCGCAGTGTTGATTGCCGATTCATCAATAATTTCCGGGTAGAGTCTGTACTGCTGCTGGACAATCAGCGCCTGTTTGCGGGCAGCTTGTTCATAATGGCGGCGCATATCGGAATCCAGTGTTGGTAATAACAGCAGCCACGGCGCTTGCCACTCCAGGAAGTCACTGATTAGTTGTTGGTGCACTACGCTGTGCGAGGCGTCGTTGATAAGAAGAACCGGAAATGCTGCGTCTGGTAAAGTTCTGTTTTCTATTTCCTGCGCCAGGTTGATACCTGCAACCCCACTAGCGTACCCGCTGGTTTCTCGTTTAAACCATTGTGCCGCAGGCGGTGTTGCAGCCTGGCTGTTGATGTAATCTGTCAGGTAATCGGCGGTATTATTGCCGGATAGTATTTCGGCGGATAACTGAGTCCGCACACTCGATGTAAATGATTTTTTGCATAAATTACCGGCGCGCCAGGCAATATTACGCTCTGTC
>JAHEIJ010000085.1 GCA_024639445.1 Gammaproteobacteria bacterium | reverse complement strand
CGCCTGAACCGGCTGCGTATGCAGACTTATGTAAAAAACCGTCGGGTGTTGGATGTCTTCAGTTACATCGGGGCCTGGGGCGTGCAGGCACTCCAGGCCGGCGCCAGCAATGTGACTTGTGTGGACAGTTCGAACACCTTCCTTGACCGGGCGCGGGACAACGCGGTCTTGAATGGCCGAGGTGATGATATCCAGACGGTGGCGGGGGATGCCTTTGATGTGCTCAAGTCCCTGCGCACAGAGCGTGAACACTATGATGTGGTGGTGTTGGATCCGCCCGCCTTTATCAAGCGACGCAAGGATATGAAGGAAGGCAGCGGGGCCTATCAGCGAATTAATCGTCTTGCCATGCAACTGATCAGCCCCGGCGGCGTATTGGTCTCCGCCTCCTGTTCCTGGCACCTGAAGCGCAGCCAATTGCTCGAGGCCATGCGCAAAGCCGCGGCCATTAATGGCCAGAACCTGCAAATACTGGAGCAAGGCCATCAGGGTCCGGACCATCCGGTGCATCCCCTGATGGCGGAAACCGATTATCTCAAGGCGTATTTTGCCCGCGTAGGACGTTAGTAAAAAACAAGAAGGAACCCGAATGGTTGTTGAATTTGATCGTGTCGCATTCAGTATTTTCGGCTGGCCAATTCATTGGTATGGACTGATGTATTTAATCGGGATTCTTTCCGCCTGGTGGCTGGGTCGGTATCGCGCCCGTCGCCCTGATTCAGGCTGGACTACTCAGCAGGTGGACGACATGGTGTTCTACGGTGCCCTGGGGGTGATCCTCGGGGGGCGGCTGGGTTATATCTTCTTTTATAACTTTTCGACCTTTATCGGCGATCCGCTGATGCTGTTGCGGGTGTGGCAGGGTGGCATGTCTTTCCATGGCGGTTTGCTCGGGGTGCTGGTGGCCCTGTGGTGGTTCAACCGTAAATACCACAAGGGGTACTGGAACATCGTGGATTTCGCTGCGCCGATGATTCCCCTGGGGTTGGGTGCAGGTCGCATCGGCAACTTCATTAACGCCGAGCTGTGGGGCAAGCCAACCGATTTGCCCTGGGGCATGATCTTCCCGGGCGCAGGTCAAATAGCCCGTCATCCCACGCCCTTGTATGAGGCGCTATTGGAAGGCCTGGTGTTGTTTGTGATCGTCTGGGTATATTCATCCAAACCCCGTCCCACCATGGCAGTGTCCGGGGTATTCGCAATCGGTTATTCCGTGTTCCGGATTTTGGTGGAATTTGTACGATTGCCAGATGCGCACCTGAAATACCTGGCGTTCGACTGGCTCACCATGGGCATGCTGTTGTCCTTGCCGCTGTTAGTGGTAGGGATTGTATTGCTGCTACTGGCCTACCGGCGCAAGCCGCAAGCGTAGTGGCTGGAGTTTTATCCGAAGTGTGGTGCGCTGCGGGGCAGCGGGGTGCGCATGGTATGATTAACGGGTTTTATTTTTGTAAGGTTTAGTTGTGAAACAGTATCTCGATCTAATGCGCCATGTGCGGGACAACGGTGTCTTCAAGGGCGACCGGACCGGCACCGGTACCACCAGCGTGTTTGGCTACCAGATGCGCTTTGACCTGGGTGAAGGTTTTCCCCTCGTGACTACCAAGAAGTGTCATTTGCGTTCCATCATTCACGAACTTTTGTGGTTTCTGAAAGGTGATACCAATACTCAATACTTGCGCGATAATGGTGTGAGCATCTGGGATGAGTGGGCGACGGAAGAGGGTGATCTCGGTCCGGTCTATGGCCACCAGTGGCGTAACTGGCCTGCACCGGATGGTAATACCATTGATCAGATTAGCGAGGTGGTGCAGCAGTTAAAGGTCAACCCCAACAGCCGACGGATCATTGTTTCTGCCTGGAATGTGGCGGACCTGCCGGATGAAAGCATCAGCCCACAGGCCAACGTGGCCAACAACAAAATGGCCTTGGCGCCCTGCCATGCGTTTTTTCAGTTCTACGTGGCCGAGGGCAAACTCTCTTGTCAGCTGTATCAACGCAGCGCGGATATTTTCCTCGGCGTACCATTTAACATCGCTTCCTATGCCCTGTTTACCATGATGTTGGCCCAGGTATGCGATCTTGAGCCAGGGGAGTTCATCCACACCTTTGGTGATGCCCACTTGTATTCCAATCATATGGAGCAGGTGGAGCAACAACTCGCACGGGATACCTTTCCGTTGCCGACCATGAAGATCAATTCGGACAACAAGGATATCTTTGCCTTTACCTTTGATGACTTTGAACTGGTTGACTATCAATGTCACCCGCATATCAAGGCACCGGTGGCCATATAAGCATGAAAATCTCCATGATCGCCGCCATGACCGATGATAGCGTCATCGGGATCGAAAACCGTTTGCCGTGGCGGCTGCCCAATGATATGAAGTGGTTTCGCCAGCATACCCTCGGTAAGCCCATCGTCATGGGGCGTAAAACCTTCGAATCGTTCGGCTCCAAACCCTTACCCGATCGTACTAATATCATCATCACGCGCGATGAAACCTATCAAGCCAAAGATAGTATCGTAGTACATACTATTGAAGAAGCACTGCAGGCGGCCGGTGAAGTGGAAGAGGTAATGATCATCGGCGGCGCTAGTTTTTATGAGCAAATGCTGCCTCGTGCCGACCGCCTGTATCTAACCTTTGTGCATTCCAGGATAGACGGGGATGCCTGGTTCCCGGATGTGGATCTTTCTGAATGGAACGAGGTGGAACGCATCGACTATGATGCGGACGAAAAAAATCTATTCGCACACAGTTTTGTGATCCTTAATAGGAAGTAACGGTTAAACTCAGCTGCACTGATAAGCGTCAGCAGGAGTGGTATGTTGGGCATGGTTAAGGATTTGATTCTCTTTTTACTCCTGATTTTATTTTCTCAAGCGCCGACTTCATTGCCTATATTTCAGGGTCTGGACCATCTATTGGACCTTCTCTAGGTATCCTTACGCTAGATTTTTTTACCCAGCGCCGCAAACGTTGCCACCATTTTTCAGTTGCGGCTGGCGCAGCTCGCCCAATAATTCGATACCAGTTACCAATCCACTCAAAACTTGATAAACCTATGGTGTCTTTATCTTCATTACTCTCATATTCAACATTCAACCAGATGATTCCAGGGTGTCCAGAACCGAAATAGGGATTATTTGGATTTGCGCCTGTTCTTTCTTCTGTCCAACCACCCCATGGATTTTCTACTATCCCGTCTGGTTGAGCTGTGTCCTCGCGCAGCAAAGGCAAAGCTCCACTTGGCACATGCCAAAGACATAGTCTTTCAGTAGAAAAGTTATTTAGCTTCTTATTGGCAATCCAACTCTTAAGTCCATTAGGTACAATAAACGCGATATCGTCTTCGTTGTTTAGCCAGTCAATAAGAAACTCAAAATCTTCTCTATCGGCATATATCGGAAACCAAGGCATTAGTAGATCCTTAATTAGTTATACGAACAATTATTTCTGTTGCCAAGTTGCGAGACAATATTGCTTCTTTTGTTAGGCGGTCATTAAATACCTTTCTATAATCAATATTATATGCTCGATGCACTTCCTGACCACCGGGATTAATTATGTTGCAAAAATGGCACCTGATTTTATTAATCTGTTAAATATCAATAAAGTATCGGTTTTGTAGCACAAAGTCTCTAGCAATTGAGTAGTGAATATT
This sequence comes from Gammaproteobacteria bacterium, assembly GCA_024639445.1. Lineage (GTDB taxonomy): Bacteria > Pseudomonadota > Gammaproteobacteria > UBA6429 > Thiohalophilaceae > JAHEIJ01. Next base: position 4,949 of record JAHEIJ010000085.1, on the reverse strand, counting down.
GCACCAGAACATGCCGCACAGGTTCTGGGGTGCTTAATTAACCTCATCGAAGTTTTAAGTGCGCCCTGACAGATGTTTACAGTTATTCAATGACAAACTCAGGTTAATTATATTTAATCTGTATTGAGTTATGTCATATAGCTTGGCTTTTCTTTGAACTGTATTTTAGTTATCTTTAGTTTAGATCAACCAAACGACAGGCCCTGTAACAATGCAGGTTGACCTTTATAGTTTGCTCAATGAAAACCTTACGCTGACTGTCTTTGCTGTTATTGCGTTAGGTTATTTGCTGGCGCGGATAAAAATAGCGGGCATTGAGCTTGGTCCGACTACCGGAGTCCTGTTGGCAGGACTTATGTTAGGCCACTTCGGATTAAAAATACACGAAATGGTCGGTACCTTTGGATTTGTCCTCTTTATATTCACCATCGGCTTGCAGGCCGGGCCGAGTTTTTTTAGTGTCGTAGCTAAAGATGGTGCAAAATATTTTGCTATGGCCGTTGTCGTCACTGTTACGGCGTTTTCACTGGTTTATGCCATTATGCTGCTCTTTGATTTAGACGCCGGGTACCAAGCAGGCATTCTCGGTGGTGCATTGACCAGTACACCTACAATTGCCGGTGCCCAGGATGCGGTCAAAAGTGGTTTGGCCTCTTTAAGTGCCGGGACCAGTGCAGCAGAGATCATTTCACGTATTAATGTTGCTTATGCGGTGACCTATGTATTCGGGAGCATTGGCATTATTTTCCTGATACGTTTATTACCGATGGTGCTGGGTATCGATCTTCCACAAGAAGCAAGTAGTCTCTCACGGGAGAGTGGGCTTGCCGGTCGTCCATCCAGTCAGGGCATGAGGAAACAACTCCCCGTGATTCGTGCTTACAAAATTCCGGCAGGGGAACTGGTGGGTATGACAATCGAGCAGGCCGTTCTTGCTGTTGATAAACGAGTTCTACCTTTAAGAGTGAGACGAGGTGATCAGATAATGGATGCCGATCCCGCACTGGAGATACATGAAGGTGATGTTATTTCAGTGATTGGGGAACTCTCTGATCTCATGAACCGGGGTGCCGATATTGGACCGGAAATTCTCGATCCGGATTTATTGAATTACCAGATTGTGAGAAAAGAGATTGTCGTTATAAATGCCGATGTTGTTGGGCAGACATTAAAGGAGCTTGATCTCTTGAGCCATTATGGTTGCATCGCACATGCCATTGTTCGATCCTCTATCGAGATACCAGTTAACGAACGGTTGGGACTCAACAAGGGTGACCGTATTTGTGTAACGGGAGAGGAGAAACATATTGCAAAACTTGCAGACAGACTCGGTCGTATTGAATCAGAAATGACACATACCGATCTCCTTACCTTGTCTATTGGCCTGGGTGCGGGTCTGTTGTTAGGTATGATTACCATCAAATTCGGCTGGTTTTCATTTTCTATTGGGAGTGCAGCTGGACTTTTACTGACGGGTATTTTAATTGGTTTCCTGCGAGCACAGCATCCAACCTTTGGTGGTGTACCTCCTGCCGCACGTCTTGTCCTGAGTGAACTGGGGTTGGCTTTTTTCATGGCCAGTATTGGCGTCAATGCCGGTGCTCATCTGTTTGATGTTATGCGTACCGTTGGGCCTCAATTGATTCTTATCGGTCTTGTAATAACCTTTGTACCTACTTTTGTAGGTTATGTATTTGGCCGAAAATTTCTTAAGCTTAATCCAGTGTTATTACTCGGTTCACTGACAGGGGCCATGACCAGCACCCCGTCATTGAATGTAATCATCGCGGGGGCAAAGAGTGATATACCGGTGCTTGGTTATGCCGGGACTTACACTTTTGCCAATGTTTTTCTCACTCTTGCAGGATCTTTGATCATGATCATTTAACTGTAATAGTTTGATATCAGGGATATTCTCATAAGGACAAATAATGCATCTACACGGCTTGACACAAACAATATCCTTCTTGATTGGCAGTCTGTTAGGGTTATGTGGTTCATGTGTCTTTGCAGATAACGCAGCCGAAGAACCCGGGCCTGGTGTAAATGATTCTATCCCGTTTTCACTCGCAATCAGCGGCGGCATCAGTCTGGGTTCTTACGAGTCAGGTCTTAACTGGGCATTGGTGAAATATCTCAAGATCAGGCGTAATGAAATTACTTTAAGCGAATCCGGCAAGCTCCCTCCCGAATTGATGTCGTCCGTGGGTGCCTCAGCCGGTAGTATCAATGCCCTTATCTCAGCGATAGCGTGGTGTGTTGATGAGGGAAAACTGGAAAATTTCAGGTCAAGTGCCTCAGAGAAAGATGCTTTCAGTTACAACGATAGCATTAACAATAACCTATTTCATACATTATGGCTGAATATAGGCATTGATGAGATGTTGCCGGCAGACAGCAAAGTCTATCTTCCAGGTGATGGTCTTTTAACACGTGCTGCTTTTGACAATGCGATATCTCAAATCACCGAAACACTCAAAGCCGATATTTTTCGCGCTGACTGTCACATCCCGCTTGGAATGACAGTGACACGTGTGGATCCGGTAAAAATGTCCATTGCAGGGGTTGAGGTCGAAAATCAACGCTTTATGATACCTGTCAGGTTACAGGCTGAACGTAATGACAAACACAGCGGGCATATAGAAATTGTTTCACAGTTGGTGAATAAAAATGACCCTTTGTTGGGAAATGTTATGTACCTGCGGCAATCAAAGCTGACAGGGGATCAACGTTATGTCATCGAACCCGAACATTTAATCGATGCGATCTTGACCTCAAGTGCCTACCCGATCGCTTTCAGTAAAATTGACTTGCCACATTGTGCTGAGCAGAGTTCCAACGATGAAACAGCAAAACCCTATGAATGTCCTTCTGGTTATCACCCGCGTATTGATGGATTTATCGATGGCGGTGTGTTTGATAATGTTCCCCTGGGAATCGCGAAGGCACTGGCAGAACCATGGGAGTGGGATCTGAATACGCGCCAACGTTGGAAAAACACCGCACGACCTTTCAGTTATATCTATCTTGACCCGGATATCAGACGGCCGGTTACTCAAGGAGCCTCACTGTATGTAGAACAAAAAAGTAAAAAGAAAAAAGGAGATGACTATGATGCATGGTTTGAGACATCAGGCATCCGTAGCCATTTCAAGTTTTTACGTGGCGCTATTTCAACCGGGCGTAACTATGAACTCTATAACGTTTTGCGTAGTGGTGGCTGGACAAGCCATAGTTATGATTTTGCTTGTCAGTTGTTGGATGCATTAAATGTAAACGTTAGTACTGCTGGTAGTTGTTCGACAAGCTTGAATCCAAGCGTAAAGACATGCCGACGCCTGTTAACAGGAAAGCTTGATGTACAGCATAAGCTCGAGCGTAAAGAGCGTGAAACCGCTGCCGCCTGTTTGCTACAGGATGCACAAAAACTTGAACTTATCTATTATGGATTTGAAGGGGTAGAGTTATCGACAAGGGCTATTACCGATTTTCGTCAAAAATTGTTGCAACGATTACAGGTGCTGGCCAGGCAATCTGGCCAGAATCAACTGGCGTTGTCTATTGGTGCGCTGAAAGAAGATAAGCTGGGTGACCGTCATATCTTATTGACCCGACGATTCGCGCCGATCACCGGCGACATGTTGGGAGCCTTCGGGGCATTTATTGATCGACCATTTCGTGAGTATGATTATTACGCAGGTGTTTATGATGCGGTGTATGGTATGGCTGATTTCTTGTGTTTGCGGCGTAAGAATTATCAGGCATGCCTTTCTGATGAGACAGAAAAAATTTATATCAAACTGGGTATTAAAGCGGTGACAGACGCTAATACTGTCTTTTATTTGCTCGCGACCCATGAACACCCAGACTACCAGCAACAAACCAGTCCATGGCAGTGGCTGACTAGCACATCACATTTTCCCCAACAGCAACATAAGGATAATATGACTATTATCTTTACGGCCCTGACTCATGATTTTGACCCGACGAGTGATACGGTATATGAGGAGCCGGAGTTTACAGACTTTATTCGAACGCTATTTAATAATGGTTATGATGTGAATCAATCCAGTCAATTCATGCAACGCATTTACCGTTTACAGGATAAAGACCCCATGACGTGGTATTACCCATTAACCTCACGCATTAGTGCGCGCGCACTTGAACTGGAGAAAGAAAGTTCTGATGAATATGCGCAGCTTGTACGTAGTGCCATGGGCTTAGGAGCATTTGCCCTACATTCCTACATCGAGGACGAAGAAAGCAAACTGTTAATTCGTTCTGCCGCGCCGTCAGACTCATGGATGAACTGGCTGCCTTATGAAATTGGTGCCGATTATCGGAATGGCGGGCTGGTTGTCTCCTGGTTGCCGGGTATGGAGTTTAGTGAAAAGACGTCTATTGATTTCAAGATTACGCCGGCACATCTAAATCGTTATGCTGGAGATACAATATGGTTTAGTCAGGTGGATGTATTTTTCAGTTATCGGCGTAAGGCGTTATTCAGTTCTTTTGGTCTAGGGCCTACCTATACTTATACTTGGGAAGAGTGGCCAGGAGCGAAACAAAATAATGTTGGTGCAAGTATGTATGTTGCATTGCTGCAAGACAAGTTACGTTTCACCGTCGGTGACCGAAGTTTTGGTGACATTGGTTTTGCTGGTGAATCGATCTATTTGTATATCTCCATAATGGATATCCCAGGAATTGTCTACTGGATGAGTAAAGGGAAGTAACGATTAACGATACTCCACAGGTCACGGTTGCAAAGGCTATAGGTATTATTTCCATATAACGAGTGGGTTATCGTTTATTGAATCACAGACACTATAAATTTCCATTTCATAGTGTGTAATAGCTATGAAGATATTAAGATATTAAGCCTTTTTGAGCTGTATTCTGTCATCCCCTTTAGCGAGATCCATTTGCTCGAGCTTCTGCATGAGTGA
>JAHEIJ010000084.1 GCA_024639445.1 Gammaproteobacteria bacterium | reverse complement strand
TGGGTGTCCAGATCAACCAGCACCGAAGTATCGCCCTGGGTATCGATGCGTGCATGTTGAGGCTGGATGGCAAGGCTATCAATATGCAGTTTGCATTTAGGATCGTTGCCAAGAAGCATACTGCCCTTGAGTACAGGGAACACCCTCAGCACGGTCCCTTTAAATGACAAGGTCAGTTTAGACAAGTTGAAACCTCAAAAACTCTATATTTATCTGGGCATTATAGCTTGCGATTAATGCGCCTGTACAACTCCTTCTGGCCATGGCGAGATGGAGCAGAGGGGGAGACTTAAACCCCCCTTCGCTGAGAGCTAAGCGCCGGCCTGGTTGGAAGGGCTGGATTTTTTCAGGCGAGGATCAATGCGGACAGTTTTCACCGTACTCTGGCTGGTTTGCACGATTTCAACGGGATAGCCACCCAGAAGCATGCTGGTGCCCGGATCTGGAATATGCTCCAGGTACTCGATAACCAGACCGTTAAGGGTTTTCGGGCCTTCGGTAGGGAGGGTCCAGTGCAGGAGTTTGTTAAGTTCACGCACGTTGGTGCTCCCGTCGACCAGGTAGGTTCCGTCCTCCTGCAAGTGGATATCCTTGCTGCTGGCCGCAGGATCGGTGGTAAATTCGCCGATGATTTCTTCCAGAATATCTTCTAATGTAATTAAGCCTTGAATTTCCCCATACTCATTCACAACCAGGCCGATACGTCGACGTTCTTTCTGGAAATTGATGAGTTGCGTATTAAGCGGAACCCCTTCGGGGACGAAATAAACATCCCGGATCAAATCACGAAAGTCATCCTTACTGAATTCTTGCTGTTGAAATAATCGAATGGTGCGGCGCAGGTGTATCAGGCCGATAACATGGTCAATATCATCTTCAAACACGGGTAGGCGGGTATGTTGGCTTTCGGTGACTTGGGTAACGATGTCCTCCCAATCATCGTTAATATCGATACCCACAATTTCATTACGGGGAATCATGATGTCCTCGATCGTGGCCTTTTCCAGATCCAGGATACTCAACAGCATTTTCTGGTGTCGCCGCGGGATCATGCTGCTGGCCTCATTTACCACGACCCGCAGTTCCTCACTACTGAGCTTCAGATTGGCGCCTTCCTCGGATCTGACACCCAACAGTTTGAAGATACCGGCGGTGAGTTGGTTGATGATCCACACCACGGGATAAAGCAACTTCAATAAAGGCGACAGGATCAAGGAAGAGGGCAGGGCAAATCTTTCCGGATGCAGGGCGGCAATGGTTTTGGGTGTGACTTCCGCAAATATCAGGATCACGAATGTCAGGATCCCGGTTGCCACGGCGATACCGGCTTCACCCATTACTCGTAAGCCAATTATCGTGGCAATTGCGGAAGCCAGAATGTTGACGAAATTGTTACCCAGCAGAATCAGGCCGATCAGTTTTTCGGGTTGTTCCAGCAGGCGCTGGGCGCGAAGGGCACCTTTGTGCTTCTTGTCTGCCAGATGGCGTAACCGATAACGGTTGAGGCTCATTAGCCCCGTTTCGGACCCAGAGAAAAAACCGGAAACGAAGATGAGAAATATAAGTGTGCCGATCAGCGCACTCAGGGGTATCTCGTCCAAGAGAAGGATTGCCTCATGTAATTGCAGGAACAGTATTACGACGCATCAATGCCCGGACTGTCAAGTATTCGTGACGACAGCTTAAGTGATATTAGCGCTGCAAAATCAATTGAATGACGAACTTACTACCAAAGTAGGCCAACATGAGCAGGATAAAGCCGCTGATGGTCCAGCGAATCGCTGTACGGCCGCGCCAACCGAAACGCCAGCGACCAAACAGCAAAATGCCGAATACAAACCAGGCTGTCACTGACAACACTGTTTTGTGCACCAAGCGTTGATCGAGGATATTCTCGATATACATTACACCGCTCAAGAGGGAAATACTCAGGATAATGAACCCGAGCCCGATCATCTGGAACAGCAGGGTTTCCATGGTTTCCAGAGGTGGCAAGGCGCGAATAAAGCCACCGGGATGCTTGTTATGGAGGTGAGTATCCTGAATGTACAACAAGACTGCCTGGACCGCAGCGATACTCAGCAGGCTATAGGCCAGGATAGACATTAGGATATGAAACTCCAGACCTGATCCCAGGTTCTGTGAAAGGTAATACCCTTCCGGATTTAGCAGGCGCAGGCCCAGCATCAATGCTGCGGCTGGGAAAACAAAAATACCTAAACTTTCAATGGGTTGCGTAAATGCAGCGGAAAGCAGCAAGAGGGAGACCAACCAGCCGACCAAAGACAGAACAGCAAAAAACCCCACATCCAGGCCCTGTGGTGTGAGCAGCCCCTGGTAGACCAGCCAGCCATGTAGCAGCATGGCGATGACAGCCGGCATCAACAATCGGAAACGTGGCAAACCAGCGACCGAAGTGTGATCGTTGAGCTTTAACAGCAGCAGAATTCCGCTGGTCAGATACAGAACAATGGATAGGATGCCTATGATGATCATAATTTCAATGCGGTTATTGTCCCTTTAACGAGATAATGACATAACGGCTTGACTGATAGAAAGCGAAAATGCTGAGTCCATGTGCAATTAAATCAGGCCGGTAACGGGTGAGCAAACGGTGCTAATCCATAAGGATCCGTGAGGTTATGACTTGTGACCACTATAACATTTTGTTTTACTGACAAGTGGCATGATCTTGATAACCCGTAGATATCCATCCTTGAAAAAAGTGCAGGTGACGCTCCGGCTTCAGCTAAAATAAAATCATAAACAGGATCTGCGATAGGGCGTGGGATGTAACCGAGTAGAACTTGCGGTTCGTCAGACTGATGTCGGCCGGCACTGAGGGTAATTGGAATAGAAATGGAACTGACGGTATTAGGATGTAGTGGCGGTGTGGGTGAAAACCTGAGGACAACCACCCTGCGGTTTAATCACCAGGTCCTGATTGATGCCGGCACCGGGTTGGGTGATCTGAGCCTGACGGAAATGCAGCAGATCCGCCATATTTTTTTGACCCATTCCCATCTTGATCATATTTCCAGTATTCCGTTCCTGCTGGACAGCATTTTTGATCACATCGAGGAACCCATCGTGATCCATGGACAGGATGCAACCCTGCAAGCGCTTCGTAACCATATCTTTAACAATATTATCTGGCCGGATTTTGCAACTTTGCCAAACCATGCCAACCCCGTAATGCGTTACCAGGTCATGGAGCCAGGGCAGATTGTTGAAGAAGCCGGTTTACGGATTGAAATGATCCCGGTCAATCACGTCGTGCCGGCTGTGGGGTATCGGGTGGAAACAGCAAACAAGGTTTTTGCTTTCAGTGGGGATACCAGCACCAATGACTCCTTCTGGCAGGCATTGAACAAGTATGATCAACTGGATGTATTGATTGTCGAAGCTGCCTTTCCAAACCACGATATCGACCTGTGCCGTCGTGCCGGCCACTATTGCCCGCAATTACTGGCAGAAGATATTGTCAAATTGCGACACCAGCCCGATGTTTATATAAGCCACAATAAGCCGGGTGATGAGGACGAAATATTCCGTGAGTGCCAGGATGCGATCACCAGCCACACCGTCCACCAGCTCAGCACCGGTACCAAGTTCACGTTATAATGCCGGCCTTCTGCCCGTAAGCACGGGCCGACCTTAATTTAATTCTCTTGTGAGGAACCATGTTTGACGGTCTGAGTGAACGTCTTGGCAAGACAGTGCGTAATCTGCGCGGTGTCGGGCGCCTGAGCGAAGATAATATCAAGGACACTTTACGTGAAGTGCGCATGGCCCTGCTTGAGGCCGATGTCGCCTTGCCGGTAGTGAAAGCGTTCACGGAACATGTACGGGAGCGAGCGACAGGTGAAGAGGTAACGAAGAGCCTCACCCCCGGCCAGGTTTTCGTCAAGATCGTGAATGACGAACTGGTCCATCTCATGGGAGAGGCCAACGACAGCCTTGATCTCAGGGCTGCGCCACCGGTAGTAATCCTGATGGCGGGCTTGCAGGGCTCAGGTAAGACCACCACTGTTGGCAAACTGGCGCGCTGGCTGAACGAAACCCAGAAAAAGAACGTCATGGTGGTGAGTGCGGACGTTTACCGACCGGCGGCGATCGAACAGTTGAAGACATTGGCGGCTGAAGTGGGAGCGGAATTCTTCCCCAGCAGTGCTGACCAGGATCCCGTGAAGATTGCCAGCGATGCCTTGCACGAGGCCAGGGTAATGCATAAGGATGTCCTGATTGTCGATACGGCCGGTCGCTTGCATATCGATGATGAAATGATGGTCGAAATACAGCGTTTGCATGAGGCAGTTATGCCGGTGGAGACCCTGTTCGTAGTCGATAGCATGACCGGCCAGGATGCCGCCAACACCGCCAAGGCCTTTAATGACGCACTGCCCTTGAGTGGCGTGATCCTGACCAAAACCGATGGTGATGCCCGTGGCGGTGCCGCCTTATCCATTCGGCAGATCACAGGCAAACCTATCAAATTCCTTGGCGTGGGTGAGAAATCCACTGCCCTGGAGCCGTTTCACCCGGATCGGGTGGCGTCCCGCATCCTGGGTATGGGCGACGTGGTTAGCCTGGTCGAAGAAGCACACCGCACTATCGACCACGACAAGGCCCAAAAGCTGGTCACTAAGATCAAGAAGGGTAAGGGCTTTGACTTGGAAGATTTTCGCGAGCAATTTCAACAACTTAAGAAAATGGGCGGCTTAACCAGTATGCTCGATAAGTTGCCCGGCATGCCGAACCTGCCCAAAGGGGCCATGAACCAGATGGATGACGGACAGCTGGCGCGTATGGAGGCCATTATCAATTCCATGACGCCGAAAGAGCGACGTTTTCCCGACATCATCAAGGGCTCCCGCAAGCGCCGTATCGCCGTTGGATCCGGCACCCAGGTCCAGGACGTCAATCGTCTGCTCAAGCAATTCACCCAGATGCAGAAAATGATGAAGAAGATGGGCAAGGGGGGCATGGGCAAGATGATGCGTAATATGAAGGGTCAGCTGCCTCCGGGCATGATGTAAGGTTAAATTCGTATAATTTGGGCTGAAATCTTCCCTAAGCCCTTCACTTTTCCGCTATTTTCAGTACAATGCGCCCTCTTTAGTGAGGCTGTCCGGACTTGTGCTGTGACGGCCTGAATTTATTGGTTTTTACGAGGATTTATAATCGCGATGGTAACCATTCGTTTAGCCCGTGGTGGCGCCAAGAAGCGCCCTTTCTACCACATCGTGGTCACTGACAGCCGTAGCCGTCGTGACGGTCGTTACATCGAGCGCGTCGGTTTCTTCAATCCGGGCGCGCAAGGCAATGAAGTCCGTTTGAACATTGATACCGGCCGTGTCGACCATTGGTTGGGTCAGGGTGCCAAGACTTCAGAACGCGTCGGCAAGCTGCTGAAGGATAACGCGGCAGCCTGATTTTGAATACGCTGGTCCCGACGGAATCGGCGTTGAGCGGCGTGTCATGACGGCAACAGAAGACCCCGACATGATTTTGCTGGGACGGGTGTCCGGATTATTCGGAGTGAAAGGCTGGATCAAGGTCCACTCGGATACGGAACCGCGAGACAATATTCTTAACTACTCACCCTGGTACTTGCGACGGCAGGATGGGTGGCAAATATATGAAGTAATCGCAGGCAGACTGCATGGCAAGGGTGTCGTTGTCCAACTGGCAAACTGTCCGGATCGGGATACTGCCGCTGAATTGATTGGCAGTACTATTGCCATTCATCGCGATCAGTTACCGGCGGCGCCTGAGGATGAATACTACTGGAGCGACCTGCGTGGCTTGAAGGTTACCACCACCCAAGGCGTGGAACTGGGTCGAGTCGTGAATTTGATGGAAACCGGTGCGAATGACGTGCTGGTTGTCAGGGAGGCCGGCGAGCAAGGGCGGGAACGTTTGATTCCCTACATCTGGCAACAAGTTATCCATGAAGTTGATCTCGAAAACGGTCAACTTACTGTGGACTGGGACCCTGAGTTTTAGGATAGAGCGGAACGAAACAAGATGCGGATTAATGTTGTCACCCTGTTTCCGCAGATGTTTCAAGTGTTGACCGACTATGGCATCACTGGACGGGCGGTCAATCGTGGTATTCTGGAGATGACAACCTGGAACCCGCGTGACTATGCTCCGGATCGACATCAAACGGTCGATGACCGGCCCTACGGCGGTGGTCCCGGAATGGTGATGATGGTGCAGCCCTTGCGGGATGCGATCCGTGAAGCGCGTGCGATGGCTGATGGCAAAACCCGAGTGATTTATTTGTCACCCCAGGGCCGCAAACTGGACCAGCATGGTTTGGCGGAACTGGCGAAGCAGTCCAATCTGGTAATGGTTTGCGGCCGCTATGAAGGTGTGGACGAGCGAGTCATAGCGGCTGATGTTGATGAAGAATGGTCCATCGGCGATTATGTCTTGAGTGGCGGTGAGCTGGCGGCGATGGTGATGATTGACGGTATTACCCGTCTGTTGCCTGACGCATTAGGGCATGAGGAGTCTGCGGTACAGGATTCCTTTGTGCAGGGATTGCTGGAGCATCCACAGTATACCCGGCCGGAAGAAATCGATGGGATTTCGGTTCCGGACGTGTTGTTAAGTGGTGACCACCAGGCCATTGCGCAGTGGCGCTACAAACAGGCACTGGGTCGTACCTGGTTGAGACGTCCGGACCTTCTCGAAGGACTGGATTTGAATTCGGAACAAGAGGCCTTGCTGGCGGAATTTATTCGTGAGCACGAGGTTGAGTAAGTAGAGATTAAAGCGAGCATTAGCTTGGGAGCAAACCATGAGTAACATTATTAGTGAATTGGAAGCTGAACAATTGAAGGACATACCGGACTTCGCTCCGGGTGATACCGTCGTTGTGCAGGTAAAGGTTAAGGAAGGTAGTCGCGAACGTCTGCAGGCCTTTGAAGGTGTGGTCATCGCCAAGCGTAATCGCGGCATTAATTCCGCGTTCACCGTCCGCAAGATTTCCCACGGTGAAGGGGTTGAACGTGTATTCCAGACTCACAGTCCTACTGTCGCTGACATCAAGGTCAAGCGCCGCGGCGATGTGCGTCGAGCCAAACTGTACTATCTACGTGAGCGTACCGGTAAGGCGGCACGTATCAAGGAAAAACTGGCCAGGTAAAAGGTCACCGCTGCGGGCGGTATGGATTGCCCGTTGTCTATCAATGGATGACATTCACTAAAACGGGTAACATCCTCGCAGGTGTTACCCGTTTTTTCTATGCAGAACTTGAGAATAAAATCCTGTTTTGTTTTGCCGCTCATGCTCTTGAGTATGTTGCTGGCGCTGCCTGTTCGGGCGATTGATAACAGTGCCTTCGTCGAAGTGCGTGCCCTGGCCAACAGTGGTGCCGCACTGCTTGCCCAACATACACTTGATACCTTGCAACCGGTTGCACGTTCGGATCCTGAGGGCTGGATGGCCTGGGAACGGGAACGGATTCGTATCTACCAGCAGAGTACCGACTGGCCGTCATTAGTTAAACGCCTGGAAACCCTGCCACCGGATTTACCCGCAGACTTTATCCGTTGGGCAATTACTCAACGTGCCGATGGCTTTATCAAACTCAATAAAGGCAAATCAGCCCAGTTGTTGCTGCAGGAACAGATCTGGACGATGCCATTGAACCATCCTGAATCATCACAGTGGCTGATCCGATGGCGCCGCATGGTAATGAACAGCTATATGGTGGATGGAGCAGTTGAAGATGCCAACCTTGCAGCAGTTCGGTTTTACCAGGATTACGGTGATCAGGATGTGCAGAGCAGACTGACCCGAGCACATATACTGCTGAGCGCAAACCGGGCTGATGAGGCGGTTGATTTACTTGCAGGAGATATCAAAGATCCTCATGCTGCTACCCTGTATTTACTTGCACAATTACGCAGTGACAGCCGGCCGCCGCGCAAGGTGCTGCAGGCTGCATTACGCCAGATGCGAGGTGACTGGGTAGATCCGGCGCTGCGGCTGCAACTTTGGGCGGTGGCAGCTGAGGCGGCGATGCGAAGTGGTGACCGCGCTTCGACGGCCAATGCGTTGGAACATGTCATTGCAGCTAATCGTGACATACCATTGCCTGATGGCTTGTTCGATTTCTCCCCCGATACCTTGTGGAATGCGTATATCGATTTTGCCACCCATGTCGGGAATAAGGCGCAATTCCTGATTGGCCAGGACAAACAATGGTTTGATGCGGCTGCCAAGGCAGCCAAGAAACAGCCCGTGCGCTCGCGGTCCTTGTATGCCTTACTCATGCTACAAGGCGAGACGGAAGCCAGCCGCAACCTGGCGGCACAGAAATTCGTCGCCAGATTGAGTAAACGTAAGCAAGGGGGCAACCTGTTACGCGCGCTGTTTCTGGATACTCGACAATATGCCGATTATGAAATGATTCCCCTCGCAGCAAGGCATGTCATGGTGGACGTGGCCCTTGCCGATTCGGATATCAAACTGGCTTCTGCCCTAATGGCAACGATTCAGGTTCCACCCGATGGGACGGACAAATATTATTGGGAACTGCGGCGAGCGCGAATTTTAATCATGGGCGGCAGTACCGAGGCGGGGGCTGAATCCTTAAATACAATTCTCGCCGCAAACCCGAAATTGAGTCAGGAACAACTTGATCGGCTATTGCAGGTGATCTTCGACCTACAAACGGTCAAGGCACATGATGCCGCGTATGATTTATTTGTTA
>JAHEIJ010000328.1 GCA_024639445.1 Gammaproteobacteria bacterium | reverse complement strand
GTGACAGGTCCGGTTGTTGCGGAAAGTTGTTCATCCCGCTCGTCATTGAATGCCGGGGCATCATCGAAATTCACTTTTTTATGGCTACCGTCACAAAAGGGAATTTTCCTGGAAAGCCCGCAACGACATAAATACAGCTCGGATTCGTTTGCAAGCACTTCCCCATCGGCAGCTAACAATTGAAACTCACCCTCACAGATCAGCGGGCCATTGGCTCGAAGGCTGATCCTGTTGGTATTACTGGGAGTGGCGTTCTGGCTCAAAATATTCTCCTTCTGACATGTCGCACTTTTGAATCTCAGAATCCCTGCGTACCGGCGGCGCTATGCTACCATAGCTTTTATATTTTCCAATGCAGTCGGATGCCCCTTTATGCCACTTTGGTTCATGCGTCATGGTGAAACCAATTACAACCGCCTTGGCTTGTGTAATGACAACCCAAAGCGGGACGTGCACCTGACCGACACGGGCATAAACCAGGCCGAACAGGCCGCGGAACAGCTCCGCCACAAGCCCCTGCGACGCATCCTGGTCTCGGAACTGCCCCGCACACGCCAAACTGCGGAAATCATTAATCGCTACCACCAGGTTCCGATAGAGAGTCATCCCGCCCTCAATGACATTCAATCCGGCTTTGATGGTCGCCCTGTGGCAGAGTACTTTGCCGCCACCAGTCATGACCCGCTGCATGCTCGCGCCAGTGGTGGCGAGTCACTACTGGACCACAAACAGCGAATCAAGCATTTCCTTCTCGATTTGCAGTCTCGCCAGGAGGATGCGGTACTGATTGTTGCCCATGAGGAAACGCTACGCGCTGTCAGCGTCTGGTTTCAAGACCTGCCGGATAGTGCTTTACGCGAGCGGCACTTTAACAACGGTGAAATACTGGAGTTTGACTGGCCATGAACTATCCCTATGGTCTGTTACCGGAAAGTTGGCACTGGATTGCCGCCCTGCTGTACGGCCTGGTCCTGATCCCGGCCGTCCTCACCGCGCCCTGGCAACGCTTTCAACGCCCGGAAAGGGTGCATGTTTTTCTCGGGGGCTGTGTCGCCCTGTTATTCATGTGGCAGATCACCACCACTGAATTTCCCGGTCTGAACTACCACTACATCGGTGCCACCTTGCTTACCCTGATGTTTGGCTGGCAGTTCGCCCTGTTGGCTTTCAGTCTGATCTTCCTTGGCATGATGTTCAATGGCAATAGTGACTGGCAGAGCCTGCCGATGAATATTCTGGTCATGGGCCTGGTGCCCATTCTGGTGAGCCAACTAATCTACCGGATTGTGGACACTAAACTCCCCAATCATTTCTTCGTCTATGTTTTCTTAAATGCCTTCTTCGGTGCAGGTATCGCACTGATGGCGATGATCGCTGTTGCCTCCGGCATTCTGATTTTGGGGGACGTTTACAGCTTCAGCCAACTTGCTTCGGACTATTATCCCTTCATTCCATTGATGGTTTTTCCAGAAGGATTCATTACCGGCATGTTGATTACCATCATGGTCGCCATGACCCCTAACTGGGTGTGTACCTTCGATGACTTGCGCTATCTTAACGGGAAATAAGCGCTAATTTACCGTTTCCAATACTTCCATTTTTTCTAAGTATTTTACTTTAGTTATAGGTCAAGACCTACACGCGGTTCAGCAAAAACTGACAGACAGCGTAAGGGGATCACACTACAATTAAGGGAAAAGGAAACGGAATGCGAACCATGGATCCAAACCGAACGATTGGTACGGGCAAGCCGCGGGCGGGCGAGAAATCGCGCGTGAATGAGGAGCGCCTGTTTTATGTCGATAACGTAGGTTGGTACGTTCATACCCGTGAAGGACTTAAAGGCCCGTACACGGATGTCGATAACGCCAAATCATATGTGGCCCGGATAACACAAATCAAAACATCGGACTTGTCATTAGTAGATACGATACAGATGTAGGTAAGTTAGATGCAGGATTTGAAGACACAGATGCACGCCAATCGCAATGGTGAGTTTGGCACGACGCCACGCCGCACCCGTCGATTTTACAATAACGGTAAAAACTGGTTCTTTATCACCCGTGACGGTAAACATCACGGGCCCTATCAACATTTCACCCAAGCTGAAGCTGCCCTTAAGCTCTACCTGCGTCGCTGCGGTATCGTGCACTACACACCATCCTGAGGCCCGATTCGTTCATCTATTAATTAAGATTGCCACGATAGTAGGGCTCACATAATACTACTGGTGATTTAGACAATTTCAGCCGCTTCATTGAAATCAAGTCGTGGACCGCGTGGATAAAGCCCGGAATCATCTCCGTAACCGATGGCACAGATAAAATTAGACTTCATATTACCCTCAGGGAAAAAAGCCGCGTCAAGTTTGGCGTTATCAAAACCGGACATCGGACCACAATCCAGGCCCAGACTACGCGCCGCCAGCATCAAGTAGGCCCCCTGCAAGGTACTGTTACGAAAGGCAGTCTCCTGGATCTTGTCCTCTTTACCTACAAACCAGGCGCGCGCATCGGTATGTGGAAACAACTTGGGTAACTGTTCATAAAATTCCATATCCATTCCAATGATAGTCACCACCGGTGCTGTCATGGACTTCTTGATATTACCTTCATCCAGGCAAGCCTTGAGTTTTTCCTTTGCCTCATCTGAACGGATAAACACAAACCGTCCAGGGCTCGAGTTGGCACTGGTCGGCCCCATTTTCGTCAGGTCATAGAG
>JAHEIJ010000083.1 GCA_024639445.1 Gammaproteobacteria bacterium | reverse complement strand
GGAGCAACAGCTTCAGCGTCACCCTGAGATAAAGACGGCGCGGGTTGGACATCTATTACAGAAAGACCTGCCAGTTATCCACCACCAGGCGGACTTCAATATCCTCACTCTCGATAAACAGGCGTTCCGGTAACTGATATTGCTTGACGGCAACATAGTCCCGAAATCGTACCGTCCAGTCACGTTGCTGCAATTCAGCCAGGCGCCCATAGGCATCCAGGTGGGTTTGATTCGTATGGTTCTTGCCCGGATCTGGTAAGCCCAGGATCCAGTAACGCAATCCCGTCACCGGCATGAGCACACCGGTATGGGCATATAACAGCAGCTCCGGCTCCCTGGCGTAGTAGGCATGATGCTCAGCATCGTGCAATACGACGCTCTGCGGATTTCCCACCAGCTTGACCCCCGCACCGAACGGGCCGGAGAGGAAAATTTCGTACCCTTCCGGTTTTTGGCGCCAGTTCAGTTTCAGGTGCCAGGCTTCCGAACCGCGGGTGATGGCCAGACGACCGTTCAGGCGCCAGTCATTCACCTTGCTCAGGTCCTGTTGGCGCGACTGCCAGGTGGCTTCAGGATCGGCAGGAGGAACCGGCATTGGGGCCGCACACCCTGCAATAAACAGGGTGATTGACAGGAAAAGCAGGCGCCTCATTGAGCGAAGCGCTCAATAACGTTCAGCAGCACCTTGTCTTTGGGGGTTTCACGTAATGCTTCATCCCAGATCTCGCGGGCCCGCTCCTTGTTGCCCAGCACCCACAATACTTCTCCCAGGTGGGCCGCAATTTCCGGGTCTTTTAACTTATCAAATGCCTGTTGCAGGTAACGCAGCGCTTTTTCATGCTCGCCCAGGCGATAGTAGGCCCAGCCCATGCTGTCGAGAATGGCCGGATCGCTGGGTTTGAGTTTGAGGGCTTTCTCAATGTATTGCTTGCCTTCAGTGACCCGGTCGGTCATATCCACCAGGGTATAACCCAGGGCATTCAGGGCCTCGGCATTGTTTGGCTCATTTTTGACAACATGAGCCAGGTCGGCAACGGCCTCATCAACCCGTCCGAGCTGCTCGGCGGTAAGGGCTCGCGCATACAGCAATTGGGCATTATCCTGCAGCTGCTGCAGGGCGAGGCTATAGACCTCATAGGCTTCTTCGAGCTGGTTGGCACTGCGCAGTATTTCACCCTCGGCCAGATACAGGCGTAACTCCACATCCAGGGTGGGTGCACTGATGTTCTGTACCCGTGCCCGCGCCGCATCAATGTCACCCTGCTCCGCCAATATGACGGCAATGCTGATCTGGGCATCGATATAATTGCTACCTTTGCGAACTTCAGTGTAATAACGCATGGCGGCCGCGGTATCTTTTTCCATCTGCGCCACCTGGCCAAGATAGTAGTAGGCCTCGTCAACCCGTTGGCCCAGCTCAATCAGACGTTCAAAATTACGCTGGGCATCATTCGCCCGTTGGGTCTGCAGGTTCAGCAAGCCAAGGGCATACAGGGCTTCGGGGGAATCGGGCTGGTAATCCAGCAAGGCACTGAACTGATCCCGGGCCTGTTCATATCGTCTTTCATCCACTAAGCGGCGGGCATAAAACATTCGAATTGCCGCATCATCCGGGTAGCTTTCAAGCGCGTCCTGGAGCAGGCTCATCACCTGTTCGCTTTGCCCCTGCCGAACCAGGACATTGGCACGCAGTATATGCGCTTCACTCCAGTTCGGAACCAGCTCAATGGCCTGATTCACCGCTGTCGACGCCTTGTCCAGGCTACCCACCAGCATCGCCAGGTAGGCGTAGGCATACAAGGCGTCAGGATCCTGGCTGCGTTTGGCCACCAGTTGTTCCATCGCGGCAAGTGCGGCCTGCTTGTCTTTTTCCTTGCTGAGCAGGGAGGTAATCAACATGTAACTGTTGCGGTTGTTTTGTTGATCGGCGCTCAGCACCCGTTCCAGGTGCGGCAATGCCTCATTCACTTTGCCTTCGCGCATCAGCAGCGCGGCAGTGACCTGATGGGCCTCCAGGTTCTCCGGCTGCAATTCCACCCACATTTGCGCGGCGGTGAGGGCACTTTTTTCATCGCGCGAATAAACCGCGATGCGGGTGGCACGCTCAACGATTTCGGGATCACGGGATAATTGAGCTGCCTTGAGATAAAAAGGTACAGCCACATCCAGACGACCCCGTTGGCCGGCGATTTCAGCCGATAACAGGTAATACAGGAGTTCGCCGGTCAATTCCGGGGCTGCGGGCGCGGGCAGTTTCGCCTCCTCGACGACGGCTTCGGGGGGCGTGGTCCCGGCAGGCGGTTTTGTCTGTGAAGCTGAATCAGGGGTATCATGCTGCGCCGGTGGCGTCGTACAAGCCACTAGCACCAACAGTGGTAAAGCAATTATGACAACTCGGAATATCATCACTACATCCTGTAACGGCCGGAGACCGTTACTTATTTAGAAACATTATCCAAACTATACCCAACTTTGGACACTTTTACCTTGTATAATGCGCCCCGTAACTACCAAAGTGGTTGATTTCACCTAATATTTCAAGAGCATAGTTAATATTTTCGGCATTTTTCCTTGCGCAAAAACCCTGTGACATTACTGGCATTTGGTATTAATCATAAAACCGCCCCCGTCGATATCCGGGAAAAGGTCGCGTTCGCCCCGGATAAACTGGGCGCCGCCTTACAGGACCTGCTGACCCTGACCGCCGTCAACGAAGCAGCCATTGTGTCCACCTGCAACCGGACCGAATTGTATTGTGACTTGTCCGAGGCGGATAGTGCCGAGGTGGTCGGCTGGTTCAGAGCCTATCACTCCCTTAGCGCGGAAGAGCTGGAGCCCTATATTTACACCCATCTCGACAACCAGGCGGTGCAGCACATCCTTCGGGTCGCCAGCGGACTGGATTCCCTGGTGCTGGGCGAACCGCAGATCCTCGGCCAGATTAAGGACGCCTATTACACTGCCAGTCAGGCGGGGGCCATTGGCCACCTGCTCAACCGCTTGTTCCAACATACCTTCTCCGTGGCCAAGGAGGTCAGGACCGACACCGCCATTGGATCAAGCCCGGTCTCGGTGGCGTTTGCCGCCGTCAGCCTGGCCAAACAGATCTTCTCTGACCTCAGCGAACATACCGCGCTGCTGATTGGCGCGGGCGACACCATTGATCTGGTGGCCCGTCATCTGAATGACCAGGGCATCCAGCACCTCATCGTGGCGAACCGCACCGTGGAACGTGCCATGACCCTGGCGAACCAGTTTATGCACAGTGAAGCCATTGCCCTGGCCGACATGCCGTCACGCCTGGCGGAAGCGGACATGATTATCTCCTCCACCGCCAGCCAGTTACCCATTCTGGGCAAGGGCGCGGTGGAAAGCGCGCTGAAATCACGCAAACACCGGCCCATGTTCATGGTCGACATTGCGGTGCCGCGGGATATTGAACAGGAAGTGGGTGATTTATCGGATGTTTACCTTTATACGGTGGATGATCTGCATGAAGTCATCGAGGAAGGCCGCCAGTCCCGCGAAGAAGCGGCCGAACAAGCCCAGGAAATCATCGAGAACCAGGTTGAGCACTACATGGGCTGGTTACGCTCCCTCGAGGCGGTCGACACTATTCGCAGTTATCGCGAACAGGCCGAACACTTACGGGATGAAGCCGTGCAAAATGCCCGCCGGCAACTCGCCGCCGGCCGCGATCCCGAGGCGGTCATGTCCGAACTGGCGCGCGTGCTTACCCAGAAACTCTTGCACCAACCCACCGTGCAAATGAACCGCGCCGCGTTTGAAGGCCGAGAGGAACTGCTTGAAACAATCCGCGAACTGTTCAACCTGAAAGATAACGAAGTCTAATCTCCTGCCGTCATGAAACCTTCGATCCACAACAAGCTGGAGTCGCTCGCCGAGCGTCTGGAAGAGATCAACGCGCTGCTGGCCGAGCCGGAGGTGATCAACGATCAGAACCGCTTCCGTTCCCTGTCACAGGAGTATGCCCAGGTTAACCCGGTGGTGAGTTGTTTCCGCCAGTATCAAACCACCCTGGACGATATCGAAGCGGCTCGGCAGATGCTGGAGGAAGACGACAAGGAAATGCAGGTCATGGCGCAGCAGGAGCTGGAGACGGCCAGCACCCGCAAGGAGGAGTTGCAACAGCAACTGCAGTTCCTGATGTTGCCCAGGGACCCCAACGACGAAAAGAATATCTTCCTGGAAATCCGTGCCGGCACCGGTGGGGACGAAGCGGCACTGTTTGCCGGCGATCTGTTTCGCATGTATTCGCGCTATGCCGAGCAGCAACGCTGGAAACTGGAAATCATCAGCGAGAGTCTCGGGGAACACGGCGGTTACAAGGAGGTCATTGTCCGTATCGAAGGCCAGGGGGCCTATTCCCGCCTCAAGTTCGAATCCGGCGGTCATCGTGTACAACGGGTACCGGAAACCGAATCGCAGGGGCGCATTCATACCTCGGCCTGTACTGTCGCGGTCATGCCCGAGGTGGATGAAGTGGAAGCCATCGATATCAACACCAATGACTTGAAGGTCGATACCTTTCGCGCCTCCGGCGCCGGTGGCCAGCATGTAAACAAAACCGACTCGGCCATTCGTCTCACCCATCTGCCCAGCGGCATCGTGGTGGAATGCCAGGACGAACGCTCCCAGCACAAGAACCGGGCCCGGGCCATGTCCCTGTTACAGGCGCGCCTGTTACAGCAGGAACAGGACAAACAGCAGGCCGAACAGGCCCAGACGCGCAAATTATTAGTGGGCAGCGGCGATCGTTCGGAGCGCATCCGGACTTACAACTTCCCCCAGGGTCGCATTACCGATCACCGTATTAACCTGACGCTCTACAAGCTGGATGAAGTGATGCAGGGCAGCCTGAATGAAGTCATCGGTCCGTTGATTGCCGAGCATCAGGCTGACCTGTTGGCGTCAATGAGCGAAGACTGAACACAGTCCGACGCCCTGCTTGGGAATTGATATAAATTCCTCGTCATGTCCACTACTATTCAACAGTCCCTCCTCTCCGCCACGCAACGATTGGCGGACCAGCACGATAGCGCCAACCTGGATGCGGAACTGCTGCTGGCGCATGTGTTACACCAAAGCCGTGCCTGGTTATATACCTGGCCTGAACACAAACTGGACGCACAACAACGCGATCTGTTCAATCAACTCGTGCAACGGCGCGCCCAGGGTGAACCGGTAGCACACCTGATCGGCCAGCAGGCATTCTGGTCCCTCTCGCTGCAAGTAACTACCGATACGCTCATCCCCCGCCCGGAAACCGAACTGCTGGTGGAAAAATCATTGGAACGCATTCCGCAGAGCGCGACATGGCGAATTGCGGACCTCGGCACCGGCAGCGGCGCCATTGCCCTGGCGCTGGCAAAAGAACGTCTGACCTGCCAGCTTATTGCCAGCGATAAATCCATGGCGGCGCTCAAAGTCGCAAAAGAAAATGCCCGGCGTAACCAGATTGAAAACGTCGAGTTCCGACATGGCGATTGGCTGGCCGCGCTCGAGGACGAATCCCAGATCGACATGATCGTCAGCAATCCCCCTTATATAAAGCACGATGATCCTCATCTGCAGCAGGGGGATGTGCGCTTTGAACCTGCTGGCGCCCTGCAGGCCGGTACACAAGGCCTGGATGATTTACAACGCATCATCGAGGATGCATTGCCTCGTCTAAAACCAGGGGGTTGGTTATTGTTGGAGCATGGCTATGATCAGAAAGCGGCTGTGATACGACTTTTGCAGCAAGCGGGCTATGAACAAATCGAGGACTACCCTGATCTTGCCGATCAACCTCGCGTTGCCGCAGGCTGTAAACCGCTGTAAATAATCCCGGTGGCATTAGCCGCCTTCCGAAATCCTGTTGAATAATAAGAAGGAGCAGAACTATGGCATACTTTTATCTGGCGATTGCCATCATTGCAGAAGTTGCCGCCACCAGCGCTTTGAAAGCATCGGCTGAATTTACACGACTTGTACCAAGCCTGATCGTGATTGTGGGCTATGGCATTGCTTTTTATTGTATGACATTGGTGTTGCGCTCAATCCCGGTGGGCATCACCTACGCCGTTTGGGCCGGACTGGGCATTGTACTGGTGACGATTGTCGGTGCCATTCTTTACAAGGAAATCCCGGATATCCCCGCCGTCATTGGCATTGGGCTCATTGTCGCCGGCGTAATCGTGATTAATGTTTACTCGAAAAACATTGGCCACTGAAGCTTCTGCAAGATATCACTAATATTCTAAAAAGCTTCTTCTGCTTGACCCTCGTTGCGTGGCGATTAGGATAGGTCATGAAACTTCTGGCTGTGTGGATAATTTGAATAAACAACGCGAAATCGTCTTTGACTCACTCCATCCTGATCCGAACCAGGCGCATTCGGCCACCCTGGCAATCAGCGAACTGAATGGCATTGAACAAATCGATGTACTCTCCCCCACCCGTATGGTGGTGCGTTACCAGCTCAGCCAGGTCACGCTGGCCGATATCGAGTTTGTGTTGCGGGAACTTGGTTATCACCTGGATGGTAGCCTGATGTCCAAGATGAAACGCGCGCTGTATGCCTATACCGAAGAGACCGAACGCGCCAATCTAGGCTATACCAGCAGCCAGCAATCAACCCGGGATGTATTCATCAAACAGTATCAGAAACGCCCGCATGGTTGCCGTGATCCCCGACCAGCCTACTGGCGGGATTACCTCTAATATCAGGGACGAGTTATAAGTAACGAGGGGCGAGGAAAGGCGTTTGGATTGAGGATCCTGAATGTTTTTTCATCGTTATCATGGTCACAGGCTTCGATTATAATACCCTGCCTTTTATAATCTTGTAGATAATGTCCACTTCCGCTCTCTGCTATACTCGCCACTCGTCCCTCGTTACTCGTCCCTGTTCTTATGAATGATAACGAACTGCTGCGATACAGTCGCCATATCATGTTGCCGCAATTTGATGTGGCGGGACAGGAAAAGTTACTCGCTTCAACCGCGTTAATTGTCGGCATGGGTGGCCTGGGTTCGCCCGTGGGCATGTACCTGGCCGCGGCCGGGGTGGGCCATCTGATCCTGGTGGATTTCGATAATGTGGAACTGTCGAACCTGCAACGCCAGATCATGCATCAGACCGCGGATATCGGTCGTCCCAAGGTCGAGTCAGCTCGCGATGCGTTGCAACGCCTGAATCCGGATTTGCAAATCACCACCGTTAACCACCAACTGGAAGGTTCGGAACTAGAGGGCTGGATCGCGAAGGCCGATGTGGTGCTGGATGGCAGTGACAACTTTGCCACCCGTTTTGCAATTAATGATGCTTGTGTTGCCACAAACACACCGCTGGTATCCGGTGCCGCCATTCGCATGGAAGGCCAGGTCACCGTCTTCATGAATGACGGCAGCGGCCCCTGCTATCGCTGTCTATACAAAGATGAGGGTGAACTGGACATTAGCTGCAGTGAAAACGGCGTGCTGGCGCCGGTGGTTGGCATCATCGGCAGCATCCAGGCCACTGAGGCCATCAAGGTCTTGACTGGGGTAGGTCAAACATTGCACGGTCGATTGCTATTACTCGACGCCCAGCTCATGGAATTGCGCAGTCTAAAACTGAAAAAGGACCCGGCCTGTCCCGTTTGCTAAGGGGTTATTGAGATCCCTTTTGATTCAGTGCATCTTCTCTAGCTAGCTCGACAACCAGGCTTCTGCATCTGCCTTTTGGTCTCGATTAAATGCTTTAATTTCCAGGCCTGGAATCAAGAGCCCTTCCAATTCACTTGCTTTCTGCAACCAGGCTTTATCCGTCAATACCGCGGCGCGGTCAAATTTCTTTATAAGTCCAAGCATCAAAGGAAAGTGTGAAAGTTCAATTCCAATTGCACCTAGTGACGGAAGATGAAAGTCGATATCCACATATAGCATTTTTCCATTTTCAATATTCTCCGACTTGCTGAGAAGTTCATCCAGCGCAACTCTCATCTCTTCAGCGTCCATTTTCCCGCTCAATTCAATATCTATACGATTTTCGCCATTTGGTATTACCTTGAACATAAACCCTCCTATTCATAATGAATCGGACACCATACATCGAGCTCAGCCGCGCTCAAAGTAAAGCGACGAAGTGGCGTGGAGTTGGAGCATCAACTGGAACGGCTTGTTGTGCGTTTTATCTTTCAATTGCACCTTGAAAACTCGTGATATTCTTAATGGTGTCCACCCAATTTTGTTTGTTTTCACAAAAAACATTAAATGAAGGCTTAAAATTAACTGCTTGAGAGAAAGCACCATAAAATACCATGTACAGGCCGGGGAACCGGTAGTTCTTATTATAAATAGGGCTGCCACATTCAGAACAAAAGTACTTTATACCTTCATTTTCTACTTCATATTGTATTAGAGAGTGCTCACCTTCAGTTAGATTAAGGTCATTTTCAGATACTGCAATGTATGTAGAAAAAGCACTGCCATTTCTTTTTTTACATTCGTCACA
The DNA here is from genome assembly GCA_024639445.1 of Gammaproteobacteria bacterium. Taxonomy (GTDB): domain Bacteria; phylum Pseudomonadota; class Gammaproteobacteria; order UBA6429; family Thiohalophilaceae; genus JAHEIJ01. The sequence goes on along the minus strand of JAHEIJ010000083.1, from coordinate 371 downwards.
GTGGCAGTTTACGACTAATTTTTGGTCATTCTTTAACTCGAACTGTACTGAGCCACAGTGGCATGAGCCTTTAATTTTACTTTCCATTTGTTATTTCCTTATTTTGTAACCCAACGTCCAAACCCAGCCGACGCTTTAGCGGTCGGATGGAGTAAATTGTTATAACTTATTTTCCTCTACCTGTGATAGTAGAGAAGAACCTCTCTTTTTATGCTCGTCTATTACCTTCAATCGGTCATCTTTAGAGCGATTTTGACTAAGTTTATATTTGCACTGAATATCAGTAATTTTTATTTCAATGCCAACAATTGCATTCAGCATTGAACTCTTATATTCAGGCTTCCATGGATTTTCAAGAGCAGATTCATATA
>JAHEIJ010000327.1 GCA_024639445.1 Gammaproteobacteria bacterium | reverse complement strand
TGGTTTACAATTGGTTAAATTATAACCTTTTTCCTGCTCGTTATACGGATTGCCGCCTCTGCAGCCTTCCCACTGATGAGGCGAGTGGTTTATGCCGAGACTGCCTGGCTGACTTGCCCTGGAACCACCATGCCTGCCCTCGCTGTGGTGCGGGGCTGGGAAAATCCGTGGCGACAGCCTGCGGGGACTGTCAGCGCCATCCACCCCAGTTTGACTCGGCCCACATCCCGTATCGTTACGCGCCTCCCCTGATCCCGTTTATTACCGGCTTAAAATTCCACGGTCGCCTGGCGGAGGCAAGGCTCCTGGCTGAATTATTCCTCACCAGTCTTGCAGCAAATACTTTATCAATGCCGGAATGCCTGATCCCGGTGCCGCTGCACTCTCAACGCCTGCGTGAACGAGGCTACAACCAGGCGCTGGAGTTGGCTCGCCTGCTCAGCCGGCGTCTGCAGCTCCCAATAGAAAATCAAATTGTGCAACGTCGCCTACATACCCAACCGCAAAGTGAACTGTCCGGCGACACCCGCCGCCGCAATATGCGTCAAGCCTTTCAGCTCAAGACACCTGTCCTCTATCGACACGTTGCATTAATTGATGATGTAGTAACCACAGGCAGCACGGTTAATGAACTAGCGCAGGTATTACGCCGGGCGGGGGTGGAAATCATTCAGGTGTGGGCCATCGCCAGGGCTTAAGCCGTTCTGGCGGTTACTCCCGAAGATAGAAATTTATCTTGGCTTAGAAGCGCCAGTTGAGATCAAGATAAGGACCTTCCGAAGAGAAGGTGGTATCGATATCCTCTGATAGATCGAGAGACATTTTTTGGTGTTGCCAACCACCTTGCAGACCGAGACCATTGGTCCACTCGTAACGAACCTGAGCACGGTAATCAAATAACTGATCGCTGATCCCGGTATGACTGCCTTCAAGCCCTGCACTGAAACCCTGAAACGGCAAATCAAACAGGGCTCTGGCATGCAGTGCCGGTATGGCGTTGTCGACACGGATTTTTTGCTGCGCACCGCCGTCCAGTGTTCCACTGGAAATACCCTGGATGTAGCGTATGTTGAGTCCCACGCCAACTTCCATGCCCCTGGCTGTCAGCGGATAAAGAAAGTGTGCATCGAATTGCTCAATTTGCGTGGATTTTTCATTCAGGCTCTTGAATTCCGGCTGCAGTAGTTCGCTCTTGCTCTTATCCTGGTACCACTGCTTCTGCTCAAAACGTAACTCAAACTGGGGTAAGTATCGAGGAGCTGCCGCATTGGCATCAGCCTGGCTATCCGCCAATACAGGCGCGCTGCCTGCTAGCAGAAATAGAAACAGCCATGACCGGTTAGTATACATTGCGGGTATCTCACAAAAGTATCAGTCGCGAAAAAGTTATCCTGAACATCCCGATTATAGTTGTTTCGGTATTCAGCCACCAGCGATGTAAATCACAATTTGTCTCTGGACATTCCTGTACATTCGGTACATACAACAGAATATTGGTAAATAATCATCAGGCGATATACGTGTCAAACAAATAAAATCAAAGTGACCCGATAAAATGTGTTCGTTTTTGAAACCCGATACGCATATCAAAGATAACTGATGACAAGGCCGGCAAATACAACTACACCTAACCAGTTATTATTCAGAAAAGCCTTAAAACACTGGTCAGGCTGCCGCAGCCGAATTAAATACTGTTGATAAATCCCGAGAGCTGCAGCCACAGCAAGACCAAAATAATATGCTGAACCCAGGCCAAGTTGCTGACCCAGCAAAAACAACCCCAGCAGAACCATCCCTTGCAGAAGACCAATGATGACACGATCTGCATCACCGAAAAGGATCGCGGTCGATTTTACCCCGGCTTTAATGTCATCCTCGCGATCTGCCATGGCATACATGGTGTCATACACCACTGACCACACCACATTGATCACATACATCAACCAGGCTACTTTCGGCACACTACCCGTCTGGGCGGCAAACGCCATTGGGATCGCCCAGCCAAATGCCATCCCCAATACGACCTGGGGCAAGTGAGTATAGCGCTTCATAAAGGGGTATATCGCTGCTAAACCCACCCCCACGAAGGAAAGCTTGATAGTGAGCGCATTCATGGTCAGCACCAGGGCAAAGGCCAATATGCACAGCACCGCAAACAACCATAAAGCTTCATTAGGTTTTACCCGTCCTGCCGCTATAGGCCGCTCACGAGTGCGGCTAACCAGGGGATCAATTTCCCGATCCGCATAATCATTTATCACACATCCGGCAGAACGCATCAGAAATACGCCACCCACAAAAACCAACAACACATGCCAGCTCGGCAATCCTTCCGCCGCCACCCACAATGCCCAAAGGGTGGGCCATAACAGCAGGAAAACGCCAATGGGTCGGTCCATGCGGGTCAACAGGTAATACTGCTGCGCCCGATCACGCAGATAAGGCCAGTTAATGTTTTGAAGTGGCTTGATAGCTTTCATGCTGAAAATGCTGACCCGCAATAATCAAATCCAGATTGTAACAGTAACAATAACTGAAGCTGTATGGCGAACTGTTATTACCCTGCGTCAAACACGGGAGGCAAAAACACTTCATTGACCAATAGAGGCTTACCTCCAACATAAAACACCGAGCGCCTGCCCCAAATCATCTCGGGGGGTTGTGCCAACGTTGCGATAGCAGTATCAAATAATCTGTGGATTGGACGCATACAGGCCACCTCCACTTCATCGCGACGCATAGTGG
>JAHEIJ010000082.1 GCA_024639445.1 Gammaproteobacteria bacterium | reverse complement strand
GCGCCCATCGTGATGGCCAGTACCGCCAGGGCTACCAGCACTTCCAACAGGGTAAAGCCCCGTTGATGAGGATGAGTGCGTTCGACAGCATGTCGCATTGCCTTAGACATGATTCAAATCCCGAGGGTGTTCCACCGTGATCTCACCCAGGGCATTACCGATTAAATGAAATTGTGACTCGGAATTCCATAAGCCGAAATACAGTTCAAACGGGGTCATCTCACCACTGGAGAGCAGCAGGATGCGACCGGCATCCTCTTCCTGTAGCGAAACACTAATGCCATCTTGTAATAATCGCAGTTCGTATTCCTCACCCAACTCCCGTTGATAAAAGAGTCGATTCTCGGTGTAGGGTATCCATTCTTCATCCTCCAGCCGCAGGAATTCATAGGCATTAGGACTAAATTTCACTGCCAGTTCTTGCCGGTTGAGAATCGCTTCTTCCTTGGCCAGATGAATAAGCTGCACCATGCGCTGCACTTCCTGTTCGATTTCCCGCTCTTTGCCGCCACCCGCCGATAAAACAGCAACGGAAAGAATGATCCCCAACAGGATCAACACCACCAGGATTTCCAGCAAGGTAAAACCGAATTGGTTGCGTGGTGTCTGCAAGGTGTTGTCCCCTAGCCTGATCGCTTAATCCAGATTCCAGTTACCGATTTCATCATCACTGACTTGTTGATCCGGGCCCAGTGAAAAAATATCAATCGTGCCGTTTTCGCCGGGATTCAAAAATTGATACGGATTTTGCCAGGGATCAAGGGGCACTTTCTTGAGATAGCCTTCTTCCCGATAACGCTTCGGTACCGGTGGACTGGTTGGAGTCGTCACCAGGGCTTCCAGGCCTTGTTCGGTGGTGGGATAATTAAAGTTATCCAGCTTGTAGAGATCCAGGGCGGTTTCCAGCGCACGGATATCCTGCTTTGCCTTGGTAATACGCGCTTCTTCCGGTCGGCTCATGATCCTGGGCACCACCACGGCGGCAAGAATACCGAGAATGACGACGACCACCATGATTTCAATCAGGGTGAAACCCTGTTGGCGATTGCGTCCGGTTATATTGGCGGGTGTAAATATCACGTGTCTCACTCCTTAAGCAGATAAAATTAAATAAACGGTCAGCGTACCAGTTGATTGAGATCGAAAATCGGCAACAGGATAGCCAGCACAATCACCAGTACCACCACACCCATAGTCAAGATCAATAGAGGTTCAAGCAGACCAAACAAAGTCGCGATAAGCGTTTGCAGTTCCCGTTCCTGACTGCTGGCCGCATGTTCCAGCATGTTTTCAAGTTCACCACTGGCTTCACCACCGCTGACCAGTTGAATCAAGAGTGGGGGGAAATAACCACTTTGCTCCAATGATTGTGCCAGGCTGCTGCCTTCACGCACTCGAAAGGCGGCTGTTTCCACCGCATTGTGCATTGGCAGATTGGTCAGGACTTGTGCTGCGATCTGCATGGCTTCCAATAACGGCACATTACTGGAGCTGAGGATACTGAGCGTACGTGCGAGTCGCGCCGTATTCATACCCCGTATCAGGGTGCCCACAATCGGTAAACGTAATAGGTGACGGTGGACGCGGGTTTTAAACTCAATGTTCTTTAACAAGCGGTTAAACACCAAAACCGCAATCACGATAAATATAAGAATATAGATGAAATTATTGTTGAGAAAATCACTGGAGGCAATTAACGCACGGGTTAACCAGGGAAGACTTTGACCGGTATTCTCAAACACCTTGACCACTTCCGGGACGACAAAGGCCAACAATGCGGTTACTACACCTATCGCCATCACGGTCAGGATAACCGGATACAGTAATGCCAGTTGCACACGCTGCCGCGTTTGTTGCCTTATCTCGGTATAGTCGGCCAGGCGTTCCAGCACCAGATCCAGGTGACCGGACTGCTCGCCGGCACTCACGGTGGCAATATAGAGTCCATCAAACACATGGGGAAATTGCGCTAGTCCGTCCGCCAGGGAATGACCTTCCAGCACCTGCGCCCGCACCGCCAGGAGTATACTTTTCAAACGGGGTTTATCAGTCTGACGTGCGACGGTGGTCAGGGCATCGGCCAGTGGTGTACCGGAACGGACCAGGGTAGCGAGTTGGCGCGTCATCAGGGCGAGGGCGGTGACACTGACACCACGGGCAAAGTGCTGGCGTGTCTGGCGTTGTTTTTCCTTCTGCGCCACTTCCACCACGCGCAATGGTGTTAGATCCTGTTCGCGCAGTTGTTGGCGAATCTGGCGCGAGCTTTCGCCTTCCAGGATGCCTTTCTTCTCGGCGCCCTTGGCGTTCAGAGCGGAATATTCATACGCCCCCATGCCGACTATTTCTCCTGCGTAACACGCAGAATTTCCTCAACGCTGGTGTCGCCATTGAGAACCCGTCGCAGTGCGTCAGCAAACATACTTGGACGTGTTACTCGCGCATGTGCTTCCATCGCCTGTTCACCATCGCCATTGTGGATCATTTCCCGCATAACGTTATCCACATCGATCAATTCATAGATACCGGTACGACCACGGTAACCCAACTGGTTACAGGCTTCACAGCCGGTAGGGCGATACAAAGTGGGAGGCGGGGATTGCGTCAAGCCGAGGGTTTCCATTTCCGCTGCCGTGGGTTGGTAGGCTTCTTTACACTGCGGGCAGAGGGTACGGACCAGGCGTTGCGCCAGGATGCCGACCATACTGGATGACAACAGAAACGGCTCGACGCCCATATCACGCAGGCGGGTTATCGCACCAATCGCGGTATTGGTATGCAGGGTGGAGAACACCATGTGGCCGGTTAAACTGGCCTGCACCGCAATGGTCACCGTTTCCAGGTCCCGTATCTCTCCCACCATCACCACATCCGGATCCTGACGCAAAATAGCACGCAAGCCGCGTGCAAAGGTCAGTTCGACTTTGGGATTGACCTGGGTCTGGCCGATACCATCGAGGTAATACTCGATCGGTTCTTCCACCGTCATGATGTTGCGACTGTGGGTATTGAGGCGGCTGAGGATGGCATACAGGGTGGTGGTTTTGCCCGAACCCGTTGGCCCGGTCACCAGGATAATGCCGTGGGGTTTTTGAATCATATGATCCAACAACGCCTGGGTTTCGGGATCCATGCCGAGGTGTTCCAGATCCAGGCGCCCGGCCTGTTTATCCAGAATACGCATTACCACGCGTTCGCCCTGACCGGAAGGTAAGGTGGAAACACGCACGTCCACGGCGCGACCGGCGATGCGTAAGGAGATACGACCGTCCTGCGGCACGCGTTTCTCGGCGATGTCCAGTTTCGCCATGACCTTGACGCGGGAAACGATCAACGGCGCCAGTGCACGCTTGGGTTGCAGCACTTCGCGTAATACCCCATCGACGCGAAACCGCACCACCAGACGGGACTCAAACGGTTCAATATGAATGTCCGATGCATTTTCGCGGATCGCCTGGGTGAACAGGGCGTTGATGAGGCGAATGATCGGCGCATCATCCTCGTTTTCAATCAGGTCTTCAGGTTCGGCCAGGGCCTGCGCCACACTGTCGAGATCCATGTCATCGCCGAGGCCTTCCACCGACTCCATGGTCTGGCTGGACTGATCCTCATAGGCTTGTTGCAATAACTGATCAAACTCCGCGTCATTAACCTGACGCAGTTTAAAAGGTGATGAAAAATGGCGTTGCGTCTCCAACAGCACGTTGGTTTGAATAGTCGGCAGGCATACGACTTCCAGACTGTCGTCATCCTGGCCGGTGATCAGGATTCCATGCCGCTTGGCAAAGGAAAAGGGCAGTCGTGCCTCGATGGGATGTGATGCTTGTTCAGTCACGGACTCAGTTAATTTATTGGCGGTGCATCCTGAGCACTCGTGGTACCCGACAAAGGCGTATAGTGAGGTGGCAAGGGGGTCACCGCGGTAAACTCACGCATGACCGGTAGCTCGGTGTCTTTGAACAACAACAGGCCACGTTCACGATCTTCAATTTGTTTTTGGCGCATGAAATTGTATTTCTCGCCAGTAATCCGTGATTGCTGCGCTTCGTTTCTAATGATGGTCGGATGAATAAATACCATCAGGTTTTGTTTGACCTTGTCGACGGTTTTGTATTTGAACAACCAGCCCAGCAGGGGAATGTCCCCCAACCCCGGGATCTTGGCTTCCGATTCCCGGAGTTGATCATCAATCAGGCCGCCCAACACCAGGATCTGATCATCTTCCACCATGACATTGGTGGTTATTTCACGTTTGTTGGTAATAATGTCGACCCCGATGGTCGCCGCGGTCAAACTGGAGATCTCCTGCAGAATACTCATCTTGATGGTATTGCCTTCGTTGATCTGCGGGGTAATTTTCAGGGTGATGCCCACGTCTTCGCGCTCAATCGTCTGGAACGGATTTGTCGGGGTAGACCCGGTACCGGTGGAAGAGTACGAACCGGTTAAAAACGGTACGTTCTGGCCGACGACGATAGTGGCTTCTTCATTATCCAGAGTAACGATTGACGGCGTGGCCAGAATATTGGTATTGCCATCACCCGCTAACGCTCGGATCAGCACGCCCAGGGTGAGATCACCGTCTTCAAATTTACCCAGCCCCAGGCTCAGGCCCTCGCCAATGAGTGGTGGATCCTCCAGCAGACCGAGCAGGCCGGGTGGGGCAAAGCTACTGAAATTCATGATCCCAACTGGCCCAGTCTTTTCACCGCCATCAGAGCCGTCAAAAGCCCACTGCACCCCCAGTTCTGAGCTCTTGTTATAAGAGACTTCAGCCAGGACGGCTTCCAGGTGCACCTGTTCACGCCGAATATCGAGTCGGCCGATAACACTGCGCAGCGTCCGCATGACACCCGGCGGTGCATTGATGATGAGCGCATTGGTGTTTTCATCGGCCAGAATATTGATATCACTACTGGTCGAGGATGCCGCTGCGGCGGTTTTCCCACCCGGGCCCTTCACGATGGTCTTACTTACATCAGACAGGACTTTCACCAGATCCGTGGCGTTGGCATAGCGTAAGTAAATCACCTGGGTATTGCCGGTGAGTTCGAGGGGAACATCCATGTGGGTAATGATGGCCCGCAGGCGTAAGCGTTGGCCGCGATCCCCGCCGAGTAACACACTGTTGGTGCGATCATCGGCAACAATGGTAAAGCTCGGTTTGTCCTTCGCGCCCTGGTGTAATTGATTGATCACCCGCACCACATCCGATGCGACCGCATGCTCAAGTGACAGCACTTCAATTTCCTGGTTCACGGCCTGATCGATGCGCGCAATAATGTTGGAGAGGCGGGCGATGTTGCCGGCACTGTCAGAAATAATCAGCACATTGGATTGCGGGTAGGCGGCCAGGTGTCCCCGCTGCGGTACCAGGGGGCGCAGTATCGGCACCAGTTGCGCCGCGGTGACATGCTTGATCGGGATCACCTTGGTCACAAGTTCATCACCGTCCCGCACATCTTTTCGAGTCAGGGTTCTAATGGTGTCTTGCTTGGCGTTCACTTCCGGCACGATCTTGGTGGATGACTTACCGGGTACGGCGGCAAAGCCATGTACCTTCAACATGGATTGAAAGACTTCATAGACCTCGTCTTTGGTCATGGACTGATGAGTGATGACCGTGACCTTGCCTTTAACGCGCGGATCGATAATGAAATTCTTGCCGGTCAGTTTTGCCACCGCGGTGATGACCGCATTGATATCCGTGTCGGTAAAGTTGAGTTCAAATTTATCATCGCTTGCCTGCTCGGCAGACATGACCACGCCGCTTAAGGCAAAGCCTAATAATAGCGCTGCCAGGGCATGCCGCAGTGCGCGTTGCAAAAAATTAAATCCGGATTGAAGGTACATCGTCATCGTGTTGTTATCGTTACCTGGTTGAAATTACTACGTTCTGGGTTCGACCGTTGCGCAGGATAGTGAGATTCAGTTCCTCCAACTTATCCACGTCTCTCATCATGGCAAATAGCTTGCCGGAGTCACTCACCGAAACGCCGTTCACCGCGGTAATCACGTCCCGGGTTGTCAGGCCGATTTCCCGCATCAAGGCACGATCATTATGGGAAAAACGGTAACCATTAATCGTACCGTTTTTGCTCACCGGAGTAATCCGCAGTTGCGAAAACACTTTCTGTGGATCGGTTTTATACAACTTCTGAATATTCTTCAGCTTGACCGAACTGCGTGTGTTGCCGGGTCTGGCTCGTGATTGGCTTGATCTGCTGCTGCGACCAATCTGGGCCTGCGAGGCCGGATCCTTCAGACGTAATGTTTCCAGTTTGCCCAGGCGTTTCAGAATTACCCGATCCGAATACACCTCGTGCAAGGTAGCATTGCCGGGCAGGGAATCGCCGATGAAGTAACTGTTATCCTTGCCGCTCTTCTCCGCGATCAAGGCCATGGACTGTTGGGGATTGCTCGAGGCGAACACTCCGTGCAACACCAGCTGCAGGCGCGTTTCGGGCGCACTGATGGGTTTATTGCTGACGACCGGCTTCACATCCGCTTCGCCGAAAACATGTAAGTCCGGCACGCCGCTGAGGGAAGGGCGCGCGGTCGGGGTTACCACACTGCGACTTTCTCTAACGGTTTGTTCCTGCTCGGTGAAACTGGAGTAAAGCTGCCAGCTCAGGTTGGCCGCCGAATAGGCAATCAGGGTAATCAGTAACAGGTTAGTGGCGAGGGCCAGGCGCGCATTATTTTGCGGGGAATCAAACAGGGTGCGTAGCACCTGTTCCCCACGTTGCGTCCACTCCATTAAGATGTTGTCGCTGCTTGCCTGCACTACCTGATCCTTTTCAGCGTATTATTTAATTTATTCTAAATATATTAATAGCCGACACTGTGACAGGAGTCTAACAAATACTTGAAAAACTCGCTGAAAGTCTTTGATTTTAGCCCAAATTATTATGGATTCACATCAGTAATAACCGCAATTGTGCGATAAATATCAATAAAACAGTGGCTTAGACAAGCAAGGGCGAAAATCAGGATTAGAAATTTACTTAAGAAACCCTTCCATCTATATGATTATTAATAAAAAATAATAGCACACATCACATTTAATGTAAGGTTTAATTCATCGGGATCCCCATTGCAGCCTCGAACAGTGCGTCACGGGGGCTATGGGATCGGTTCCACTCGGCGCATGCAAACGACGGGCGGGGAAATATTCAGTTTATATGAAATTAAACCAACATACGCAGGTCCTATACTCTACAGATCCAGCATGACAAAACCCTGACAGATACCTGACAAATCATGATGCGTAAAGCGGTACTCATCAGCCTGGTATTCCTTCTGATTGGCGGTTGTACGGTGAAATCCACCTATAACCGGCTCGATTGGGTGCTCGCCAAGTACCTGAATACCTATGTCAAACTGACGGATGCGCAAAAGGATGAACTCAGGGAGTACCTTGCCAGCACCCTGGATTGGCACCGTACTACGCAGTTACCGGCTTATGTCAGTTGGCTGCAACGCGTAAAACAGGATGTGGCCCATGGCTTGACCGAGGCCCAGGTGGAACACCATACCCTGGAACTGCTGGTGTTCTGGCGTGCGTTGATGATGCGGTTTGCCGAGGATATGGCCGTACTGCTGCCTGACCTGAGCCCGCAACAAAAAGCTGAACTGTTTGCCAGTTTCATTGAGAAAAATGACGAATACCGGGATGACTACATCAAGGTCAGTCAAAAGCAACAACGCGAAAATTACACTGAGCAACTGCAAGACAGCTTTGACAGCTGGCTCGGTTCCCTCTCCCGGAATCAGGAAAAACGCATTCATGCGGCCGCGATTGAGATGCAACCCATCGCGGCGGAGTCCCTGCAAACGCGCATTCGCTGGCAACAAGAGTTGCACACCATTCTCGATAGTCAGCAGGATCTCGACACCACCCGCGAGGCCATGCACACACTGTTTGTGAATACCGAAACCCTGCGCAGTACCCGTTACAAGCACATGCTGGAGCACAATCGTCAGGTGGTCACGCACCTGATTGTCGATATCTCAAAGACCCTAAGCGATAAGCAACACAAGCATTTCAATAAACGCGTCGACAAATACATCAAGCTGTTTAGCGAACTGGCGCAGGAAGCGCAGCCCCGGCAAGCCGCGAGTCAGTGTGCCGCTTGTTGAGTCGTCAACAGCGGCAGTAGATGGGGCCAGACATTATCGAGAATTTGCACTTGTGCTGCAGCGGTAGGATGAATGCCGTCAGCCTGCATCAACTCACCGTGATCCGCCACCTGGTCCAATAATCGGGGCACTAACGCCACCTGGTTGGTCTCGCTCAATTGATGAAACAAGCGGGCAAAGCGGGCGTTATAAAATTCACCATAATTAGGCGGCAGGCGCACACCGGCCAGCAGCACTTTTGCGCCCTGTTGTTGACTGAGTTGAATTATGCCAGTAAGACTGGCTTCGATTTCACTGAAGGGCAGGCCGCGCAAGCCGTCATTGCCGCCCAGCGCCACGATTACGATCGCCGGATGGTGTTGTTGCAGGGCATTGCCCAGGCGGTTTAAGCCGGTGCGAGTGGTATCGCCACTGACACTGGCATTGACCACACGGTATCTGAAGTCTTTATTTGTGAGGCGCTGTTGTAATAGCGCGACCCAGCCCTCATTAGTATTGATACCATAGGCGGCACTGATACTATCACCCAGAACCAGGATGGATGCCGACGTCGAGGCAGTCGCCGCGAAGGCGGCACCCGATCCGAATAACAAGGTAAGAAGCAGGAGTCTTTTTAGCATGGATAACGTGGAAACCATGGCGTCGTTACAATCCCAATCTCAATTACAGCCACATTCAGAGGCATTTGTGCAGGCGATTCAGCTCGGAAAATGGGTCAACACGAGCGAAGGGCCGTTAACCATTCTGGATGATATCAACTTTAGCATTCCCACCGGAACTTCAGTAGCCGTACTGGG
>JAHEIJ010000326.1 GCA_024639445.1 Gammaproteobacteria bacterium | reverse complement strand
AAATAGTGTATATGTTGAGCTCACCTCAGCAGTGCTGGGTGCTATTCTGGGTTACCTGCTGTTATGGCTGGTTTATCAGGTATTCAAAAAAATCACCGGCAAGGAAGGCATGGGGTATGGTGATTTCAAGCTGCTCGCCATGCTGGGAGCCTGGCTGGGATGGCAGGCACTACCGGCAATCATTCTGATTTCCACCCTGGTGGGATCCGTTTTTGGTGTATCCCTCATCCTTCTTAAGCAGCATAATAGAAGTCATCCCATACCATTCGGTCCCTACCTGGCCATTGCCGGCTGGATCGTCCTGCTATGGGGCAATGAAATTAACAATGCCTATCTTAACTGGATCAATTATTGAGCCATTAAGAATTCATACACTATGTTAGTTATCGGTTTAACCGGCGGTATTGGCAGTGGCAAGTCAACTGTCGCTGAAATGTTTGAGTCCCTGGGGGTACCGATAATTGACATGGACCGTATTGCCAGACAAATCGTCGAGCCAGATCAACCCGCGCTGACACAAATCAAACAGGCATTTGGAGAAAAAATCATTGACGTTAATGGTCAACTTAATCGGCAACAATTAAGCAAGATTATTTTTGACTCAGCGAAAAAACGACATCAACTGGAAGCTATCCTGCATCCCCTGATTCGCCAGGAAACGAAACGTCAACTGGCTGAACTCAAGGCCCCTTATTGCATCATTGTGATTCCCTTATTGCTTGAGTCCGAGCAACGTTCTCTCGTTGATCGGATCCTGGTCGTGGATGTCCCTGAATCCCTGCAAATTAACCGTACCATGCAACGTGATGGTATTTCAGCAGAACAGGTACGCAAGATCCTCGCTGCCCAGGTAGAACGGGATAGCCGTTTAAATGCTGCGGATGATGTGATTGACAACTCCGCCGAAATGGACGATATCCGCCTCAGAATCAAAGAACTGGATCAACAGTATCGAGCGCTCTCCGAAAATAGCCTTTAACCACGGATAGTTGCCAAAACCCTCAGGCTGCCGCACAATTCCGCTTAAGTCTTTCAGGTATGATGAACCAAGTGGAAAATCCCGTTATTTACGAACAGCCGCTAAATGAGCGCATGCGTACATTTATGCGCCTGGAACACTTATTCAAACAAACCGCATATTCTCTGCGAGGATTTTCGGTTTGGGACAGCCGTGCCTGTCTCAGTAGCCTGGTCAACATTCTGGATGTTCTGTCCCGGGGAGATCTGAAAAATGAAATTCTCAAAGAACTTGAACGGCTCCAATCCTCGCTTGCCACCTTAAGGGAAGTCCAGGCTGTCGATCACGAACAACTAAATAATATCCTGAATCAAATTGAACACGCGCAACGAGATATTCATAATCTTAATGGGCAGTTTGGCCAACAATTACGTGAGCATGAATTGATTAGCACCCTGCGGCAACGTAGCACTATTATCGGTGGGGACTGTAACTTCGATTTGCCAGCCTATCACTATTGGTTATCACAGGAACCCGATAAACGCATCCGGGAACTGGAAACCTGGTTCGATTCACTCGACGAGTTACAAAAACCGATTATGCTCATGCTTGCAATCCTGCGGGAAAGCGTTGAACCGGTTGAACTAACTGCCCAAGGCGGGTTTTACCAGCACAATCTTAAGCCTGACACCCCAGTACAAATCCTGAGAATTATTTTACCGCATGACGCCGGTGTATTTCCGGAAATCAGTGCCGGCAAACATCGGTTTTCAATTCGCTTTCTGATCTCGCAGGGAAATAATCGCCCTGTGCAGACGGAAGAAACAATAAACTTTGGCTTTTGCAGTTGCGCCCTATGAGCAAGATCGTAAAATGCCCTACCTGTGGTAAAGAGGTGAAATGGGAAACCGCCTCAAAATGGCGTCCTTTTTGCAGCGAACGTTGCCGGCTTATCGATCTGGGGGAGTGGGCTAACGAATCCCATCGTATTGAGGGTGATGAAGCCCTGCCGCCAGAGCTAATTGACCAAGATAAAGGCAACCACCACTAAAAATAAAACCTCAACAGCATTACTTGGTTACTGCCAACTTAAATTCCGCCTCATAAACTTTTTCTGCTGTAATTATATGGACATTGGCTAACCAGTCGACACGACCACTGACACAAACAGGCAATATACCTTCGCCCTCATAAGAGGCCTTTCCCTTCTCATCGATCATCGATGCCAGGGTAAATCGGTTCAGCCCCATGTCCATCCCCACCATGGTGTATTCCACATTCACGGCTTCAATCGCTGTATTCCTGAAACCCTTTGTCGTCACCAGCATCCTGAATGGCGTGAGGTAATGGACTTGCTCAGGGAAATACAGAGTTATGGCGTAGTCTTGATCTGCCGCCACACAAACTGTCTTGGCTGGATTGCAGTTCACATCCCTCAGGCTTAGGGCATGCCCGGGTTTTTGCTCCAATTCATTATTAGTAACAATATAATAAGTAACACCTATGGTTGCTAAAACCAGCACTAGAAGCAGTAACGCTTTTTTCATTTTTATCCCCAAAGACTGCGAATCGCGGCGATACCTTGTCCACCATACTGCCACACATCCGGTAGATGTTCAGCTTGCATTCCGCCCAGCGCGAATACCGGGTGAGTCGCCAGCTCTGTCAACTGCTGGAACCCATGCCAACCCAGTGTCCGCGCATCGGGATGGCTGGATGTGGGTAGAATCGGTGAGATGACGCTGAAATCAACCCTAAGCCGCTCTGCCTGTGCGAGTTGATCCTGATTGTGGACCGAGGCCGACACCAGCTT
>JAHEIJ010000081.1 GCA_024639445.1 Gammaproteobacteria bacterium | reverse complement strand
CCATTTTACTTATACCTTCGGAGTCTTTCAGAGTCACTGTCTCGTTTTCCTTGTCAATTGACTCGATGACGACAATAACGGTGGTTTCGCTGATCGCGGCACCTGCAGGTTTTTCGCCTGGCTCTGCCCTGGTTGCAGCAGCGATTTCGCCAGCACCAAGTTCCGCTTCTTCGGGACCCATTACCTGTATTTCAATGGCTTCCATGTATTCCGCCATGATCTTGTCACCTACCTCTACCTGTGCCAGGTTTCGCACGTCATCGCTGGCAATAAATGTAACCGATTCACCCGCAGTGTTTTGCAGAGTAACTTGACGCGTTTCGTGATTTATGGCGGTGACAGTGGCTTCCATTGTTGCCGTGACTTTTTCCTTCATGGCCGGTTTTTCTTGTGTTGCGGTCGTTGCTGCTTGCTCGGTCATGGGAGCTTTTTCCGGCTGTGCTGTCTTGTCCCCTTTGTCGCAACCCGCAATAGTGATAATGCCCGCTAGTAATAAGAATTTTATTATCTGCTTATCCATAGTCTTGTATTTCCTCGTTAAGGTATGCGTATGGCAACCGTTGTTTTTATTGGCAAAAAACCACCCTATGGTTTCTTTGCTCTGCAATTGTCCATGACTTGAGGAAGTTATCAAGTGATTAATACACAAAAATGCACAAAATGAGAAGAAATTATAATCAATGCCAGTTTCCTGGTTCTTCCGTCTATTTGTTGTGTACATTCGGTGAGCATGGCGTATGCTGAGCATTAAAATCCGCCACCTATAATAATGACGAGGGGCTGTAATGGAAGGCATAAGTGATATCAAAATTTGCGGCATCGATGAAATGCGACCGCCACGGATACGCAAGGAGCCGTATATCAACCTCTTTTTCAAGCTTAGCCACAAGGCTCCACTGGATTGGTGCGAAGCATTCAACAGATTGGTTTCTAAAGGGAAATACCCGGTCAAAATTGAGACTGCCACGGGGCTGTTCATTGAAACCTGGGTTCGTAAGCCAGAGGAGATAGAAACGGAGCTGGACGGTCTTAAGCAAGCTGTCAGTACCTGCAATCAAGAGTACATTGCCCGTGTTCAGGCCGAAGCAAGCGCTGCAGCGGATGTGGGTGACAAGTCAGAGGACGCAGGAGAACAGGGGCGTCTGAACCGAATTATCGCTGAGTTGAATTTCGATGACTAAATAAAGTTAAAGGGATCGGAGTGATTTAAGTATGACCATTAAGTCAGTGAAGTCGGGGTCGATATCTTCCAGTAAACAGTGATACTGTTTGGCGTGTTTATAATTCTTTTGTCAATTTTTCACCAATGGTCGGTGACAAACAAAGTAATTTGTATTTGTCACCGACCTTTTTATTGGCAAGTTATAACTCAGGCAAACGCGCCCTCGTGTTCAACGTTAAAGGTGCGCAATATATAGTTAAGTGCGCGGTTATTGGCAGCCTGGGCGACGGCATCAAAAATTTCGCGATCTCCCCAGCCTTGTTGTCGCGCCTTATCAATATCGGCGCTGTCGACCTCATCGGGTGAGGTGATCGCCTTCAGTGCCAGCTTTAGCAGAGTTTTGTCCTTTGCTTCCAGTGGTGCCTTATCCGGGTTGTCCCGTGCGGCTCGGATCACATCCAGATCAATTCCCATGTTGCTGAGAAAGCCTTCGTTCAGATCGATGCAGTAGCTGCAACTGGCTTGCCATGAGCCGAGATAGCGGATCATCGCGGTCAGTACTGGAGGCAACTGGGTCCCTCCCATATTGAAATAACCGACATTCCCGACGAAGGTTTCCAGCAACGGCGGGCTGATGCTGTAGAGACGTAGCGCATCGGGGACGAAGCCGATGTGTTGCTGAATTTTGTTGAATACAGCGTCCACCCGTTCTTCATCACCCGCAGGTACTTGTGGGGAAATAAGGGCCGGTTCGGTTTGGTGCTCTGCAAGATTTTGCATGGTGTATCTCCTGTTATTAGTTGTTAATTTATCCAATAATTGACCGGTCGGTCTATTTGGTAATGAAACCAAAGATGTCATGTCGTCATGATCACTGTTTTCCTAGTTAGTGGTTGGAATACGGATCTGCAAACCGGCAGGGAGCAATTGTTGCAGGACTGTGGGGTCGTTGTGGGTCTTGGCGAGCATCATGGTACCTTCAATGTAGGCCAGTAAGGCTCGCGCCGTGGCATCGGGATCGATGGGCTCAATATCGCCGTTATCCATAGCTTCTTGCAGAGTATTGTGTAATAGCTGTTGTAGCTTTGTGAACAGGTGGCCAATTTTCTGGCGTATCGCTTCGTCCTGGGTAGCCATTTCGGTGGCCAGATTACCGAACGGGCAGCCGTAAATGTGCCCGGTCTGACTATAGATATCTTGCTGAAATTCAATCACCAGCTTATTGAAGGTGGCCAGGCGTTCCATCGGTTTAAGCGTTGATGAAAAGGCGATGTTGATGATGTTGTTCTTGTAGTCCGCATAATAGGTGTCCAACACAGCCAAGGTAAGTTCCTGTTTACTAGTGAAAAAATGGTAGAAACTGCCTTTTTTAACCCTGGCATGATCACAAATCGCGGCGACACCGACATCGGCATAGCTTCTGGCATACATGAGATCCTTGGCGGAATCCACAATGCGTTGATAGGTGTCGGTTTGGATAACCATGGGGAGGATTATAGTTGACCGTTCGGTCAAGTCAAGCAGAAAGTATAGAGGGGAAAGATTAATTTGGTGGCTGGGAACTGGCTAACTCATACACTCCCCCTGTTCAAGCACATAAAGGTAAAACACGTTTTAAGGATGAAATCGTTATATTTATCCAATACTGTATATGGCACATCACTCACGATCAGCATGTAGGCCGGGATAAATAAATGAAGCCTAACAAGTATTATAAAGTGGAGTTCAGAGCCGATTAATCTGGCAATTATGAAGCGAATGCATGCATGACAAGAGGTTGGTTGAATTTTATTGGCGGCATGACGTTGTTAGTGCTGTTGGCTTACGGATTATTACCATCCATTGTTGCTACGCCGGCGTTGCATAAATTCTGTACCACGATACAGCCAGGAGAACAAATAGAGGAACTGATCGAGCGGGCCAGCATGGCGGGCTATACCACCAAGGCTCTCGAGGTAGCTGATACCAACTATATTTTGATGATGGAGAAGAAAGTCATGCGTCGTTTCGTTTGTGAAGTCACTATTGAAGAAAAGAATATTGTCAGCACAAGGTATGTTTTGAATAATCAGGGTGGAACTATAGAAAAAGAAGATAAATCAAGTATTCGATAAATAAACACGTCCCCGTTTATTCTTGCCTTCTACCCCAGGTTACGTATTCATTTAAATATCCATGCTTATAGGCAGCGCAGTGGTGTACTTTATCTGCTCCATGGCAAAACTGGATGTGACATTTGATAGCTCGACCCGGTCAATCAACTTTTTATAAAACTGGTCATAGGCCTCGATGCTACTGACCACAACACGAAGCAAATAATCTATTTCTCCGCTCATGCGATAGATTTCCATGACCTCCGGCAGTTCATTGACTTCCTTGTTAAAGCGCTCTATCCATTGCCCGGTGTGTTGGTCCGTCTTGATCGCCACAAACACGGTGACATTGGCATTGACCATCCCGGGATCCAGCAGAGCGACCCTGGCTCGAATAAAACCTTGTTCTTCCAGTTTTTGAATACGCTTCCAACACGGTGTTACGGACAGAGAAATCTGTTCAGCGATCTGTTTAACCGTGAGGCTGGCATCCGTTTGTAGGAGATCCAGAATCTTCTTGTCTGTCGCATCCATAAATAATATTTCTCTAATGACGGACTAATGAAGTATATATTTACTACTAAACGGCTTATTATATAGATTAAAGTAGTTATTTTTTATAAAAAGTCAATTATGCAGAATTTTAATATAGACTTAGATTAACCATAGGTAGCCTGGAATAGAGCAGGAGAGGACAAATGGAATCGGCAGCAAAACACCTGGAAATCACTGGACTACCGCCATATGTGGGGAGCTGGAGCGCCGTGGGCCTTCCTGGCTTCATCATTAAGGTGCTCAGCCGATGGCAGCGGAACTTTGGATTATTGCCTTCGCAATTTGTTTTGGTTGCATGCCCACTGGTGGAAATCTACGCAATTGGGGGCCTGCCTTCCCGTGTCAGGGAGCTGACGGATTCACGTGTTCGGATCCTGCATTTTACCGGTTGTCACAAACCCTATTTAGTCATTCTTTTGCTTGGTGACAATGCCGAGGTTCGCCGTAAAGATATCCAGAAATTGCTTTCGTGGTCCGAGGGGTATCAGGTCGAACTGAAGGATGGGACGACTCACTTGCGGTTCATCGAAGCAATCGAAGAAACCGACGATGCTGTTGAGTTGGAAATTGAAGAAAAATTGCGCAGAAAGGGTACTGCCATTCATTAAATTTAGGGACAAACCACGTGTCTAGCAGAGCTTGGACAGCTCTTGCGCTACTCGGGAACTCGATTGCTGCTCCCGGCACAACTCTAACTCCTACATCTCGGCCGCTGTTTCCGACGCGGCTCTCGACAACTTGCTCCAGGCGTTGTCTACCTCACACGTCCATGTGTTCGTACCTCGTCCTTCCCGGGACTCGTACCTCGCACATCCCTGTGCTCGTAACTCCCTACATCCCTGTAGGTCGCATGTGGGTCGCAGTGCTCGTAACTCCCTACAGTCACTCTCGACATCCATGTTTTCCATGACATTAGCACATCCTCGTGCGTCATCCTGGCTCGGAACCTGCGCGTGTCAGTGGATAAATTCAATTTGTAATAATTATAATGTGGTATTGTGTGCCCGAAGAACAGACAGCGGGGGAAATGTGTTGTCAACAATTTCACTGGATGTAACTGAGAAGCCAGAGATTGTAATTTTCTTGAAGGCATTGTCAGAACTTCACTCAACAGGCATTACCAAATGGCTTGATATTGTAATGTCCATGTTGCGTCAGCATGAATACGATTAGTAATTATATCGGAAACTGGCTGGCGAGATTCCTGGAACATCCGTCACCTTCATATGAACCATTTTCAATCACGGATACAGAGACACTTGGACGATGTTTGCAACCGGGGGATGTATTGCTGGTTGAAGGTAATTTGCGAATCAGTGTTGCGATCAAATATCTGACACAGTCTACCTGGTCGCACTCTGCGATGTATGTCGGCGATTCTCTGGATCAGAAAAATCAGCAAGGTGAGGAACTAAATCTTATTGAGGCGGATCTATCCGAGGGCGTAATTGCTGTACCGTTATCGAAATATAGTGAATTTAATACCCGTATTTGCAGGCCAGTTAATCTGAACGAAGATGATCAACAAATGTTGATTCAATTTATGCGGGATAGTTTGGGCAAGGAATATGACCTGAAGAATGTCATTGATTTAATGCGTTATCTTCTGCCGACACCACCCGTGCCAGTAAGCTGGCGTCGTCGTATGCTGGCTTTTGGCAGCGGAGACCCGACAATGGCTATATGTTCAACACTCATTGCACAGGCATACCAGAAAATACCTTATCCTATACTTCCGGATATTGAACATAAACAGATAAGGACATCTGGTTCATGCGCATATACTGAGAAAGAAATCCTGCATATTCGTCATCATAGTCTGTTTACGCCAAGAGATTTTGATCTTTCACCCTATTTCCAGGTTGTTAAGCCGACATTGGATACAGGGTTCGATTATAAAAATCTTGACTGGGCTGATTAGTGGCGTGAAGAGGAAGATTTAGTTACGTCATCGTCACGTCTATCCGTAGTTGGAAAGTATTTTTCATTGACAGGGCAATTTGATATGAATCCATTCCACCTGGCCATCCAGGTAAATAATATTGATAGCGCAAGAGACTTTTATATCAATGTCTTGGGCTGCACTGAAGGAAGATGCGACGAGAAATGGGTAGATTTTAATTTTTATGGGCACCAACTGGTCTGCCATACTAATTCATCCTTGAATAGAGATGTAAGAATAGCATCAATTAAAAATACTGTAGATGGGCATGGTGTACCCGTACCGCATTTTGGAGTGGTATTGGAGATGAAAGACTGGGAAGCCTTATCGCTGAAATTGAAGAAATTGGGTATTAAATTTGAGATAGAGCCGTATGTGCGGTTTAGAGGAGAAGTTGGCGAACAAGCCACCATGTTCTTTTATGATCCAAGTGGCAATGCAATAGAGATTAAGTCTTTCAAGAATATCGATGATCAATTATATGCAAAATAGGAATGAAGTAACTTTATAACAAATAAATCCGAAGAGAATGTAATTTAATCACTCCGGACCCTTTTAGTTTTTCAGCTTTGAAGTACGAAAGCCTGTTCGACAGTAAAGTTACCAACACCTTTGTAATTGGTCATGGTCCAGCCATTATTTTGCAGGTATTCAGTCATTTGCTTATTCATATTGGGATTGCCGCAGATCATGACGCGGTCTTGCGCGGGATCCGGTAACGGCAGGTTGAGCTTGTTAGAAAGCTCACCATTGCGAAACAGATCCGCACCGCGATCGGTTGTCTCAAAAGGCTCGCGGGTGACGGTGGGGACATAGAGGAATTGTTCGCCTGTCCGCGAGGTGAGTTCGTCGCGGTAAACCAAACCCTGTTCGATGCGAGCCGTATGCACAAGGATCACTCGCTCAAAAGATTTAAACACCTCGCCCGCACGGATCAAGGATATAAACGGCGCCAGCCCTGTGCCGGTGGCCAGCATGTAAAGGTGTCGGCCGGGCTGGATATGCTCAAGCGTGAGTGAGCCGGTGGTCTTGGTATTAATCCAGATGGAGTTACCTTCGTCCACCTTTGCCAGGTGGCTTGTGAGTGGGCCATCCGGAACCTGGATGCTGAGAAATTCCAGGTGGTTGTCCTGGTTTGTCGATACAATGGAGTAAGCACGCGGAATCAACTTGCCCTCGGGGCGTAGCCCTAACATGACAAATTCACCGTTTTTGAAATCAAATCCGTCAGGCCGTGTAGTTTTAAAGGTAAAGGTACTCTTTGACCATCGGTGTAGTGAGGTGACCTTTTGTTCCGCATAAGGCATAGATAACTCCGGGGTAATTAAATCCGCTGATGATTCAGGCTACTCTCACACGGCGTTTTGGTAAATCGCGTGCCTGTTGCTTCATCAGCTCGACAATAGCATAGACGCCGATGTGACGGTTAGGTGACAGATGGTCGTCCAGATTGAGACGCTCGAATATTTCATCCACATCCAGTTGCTCCAGTTCGTCAGCCGTTTTGTTATTTGCCAGCTGGATCAATAGTGCCAAAACGCCCTTGATGATGCTGGTATCGCAATCGCCATAATAGTGTAATTTGCCAAAATCTTCGGCATCCTCATAGGGATACACCCACACCTGGCTCATGCAACCCTTAACCTTGTTATCTTCGATCATGTACTCAGCAGGCATGGGAGGTAACTTTTCACCCAGCTCAATCAGGTATTGATATCGCTGCTCCCAGTCTTCGAGTAGTTCGAAAATTTCAACGATGTCAGCCAGTGTCGTCATGGTATATAACCTCAATGTATATCTACTAATATAGACCTAAGGTAAGTTTGGCCTCGTCGCTCATGCGATCCTTATCCCATGGTGGATCCCATACCAGTTTAACTTCTACATTGGTGACTTCCTTGATTTCACGTACGGCGCCCTCAACTTGGCCGGGCATGGATTCAGCCACCGGGCAATGCGGAGTGGTAAGGGTCATCTTGATATTAACCGTATTTTGCACACCAATATCGATAGCATAGATCAGGCCGAGATCATACAGATTCAACGGGATCTCCGGATCATGGACCGTGCGTAGCGCGGCAATGATCTTATCCTTGAGTGGCGCATCCACAGGGATCTCGATCGGCTCACAGCTTGCCCTCGTCGGATTGTCAAACTGCACGTGCTGCTTAGTCATCTTGCTGCGCACCCAGTTTGTCAGCCACATTGTCCAATAAGCCGTGTAATATGCGTTCAGCCTGCGCACGCACCGGTTGCAGCTCGATTGTCTCGAGAATCTCACCGGCAAAACCGAGACACAGGATTTTGATAGCGGTAGTTGTGTCGATGCCGCGACTGCGCAGATAAAATAACTGTTCCGGTTCAAGTTGACCGACTGTCGTCCCGTGCGAGCATTTCACGTCATCGGAATAAATCTCCAGTTGTGGCTTGGTATCGACCTCGGCATTGCGGGTCAGCAGCAGGTTCTTGTTGGACAGATGGGCATCGGTTTTTTGTGCGTTTTTGTCCACCAAAATACGGCCATCGAAAACAGCCCGTCCTGCGCCATGAAGAATGCCCTTGTAATTATGCCGGCTGCTATTGTGGGGACTGCTATGCATTACATCCAGGTGTTGATCGGATAACTGTTTGTCACCCACCAGATATAAACCGTTGGTTTCACAATCCGCCCCCTCTGCCTGAAAGCGCACTTTCAGATCATGACGTGCCCATTTACCACCCAAGGCAAGTGAGGTACTGTGGTATTGACTATGCGCGGCTTGCGCCAGAAAGCTCTGATGTAGGTGATAGGCCTGCGGACTTTCCTGCTGCAGGCGGTAATGAGTCAGGGCAGCATTGTCTTCCAACAAAATCTCACTGACACCATTGTGGAAGTAAACGGAATCACCGGTACTCTCATAGCGTTCAATCAACTGTGCGTTGGCGCCGCGTTCCAGTACCAGCAGGTTACGCGGCTGGATCAGTTGCGGTGCATCCAGCCCCAGATTGAGATGAATGATTTCAATCGGGCGCTGCAGGATGGTGTTTTGGGTGAGATGCACAAACAGGCCGTCATTAATGAGCGCAGTATTGAGTGCAGTAAAGACATGTTGGGAGTGACTGGCCGTCTGCCCGAACCAGATGGCCAGCGATTTGGGGTCGTGGCTCAACGCATGACGCAGGCTGCCGATAGTCACGCCGTCCGGTAATGCATCAAAGTTGCGTAG
>JAHEIJ010000080.1 GCA_024639445.1 Gammaproteobacteria bacterium | reverse complement strand
TTCCTGGTGCATGTCCCAGCTACGAATTTGCACTTCTACGGTTTTGCCTTCTGGCCCCAACACAGCCGTGTGTATGGAGCGATAATTGTTTTCCTTTGGGGTGGCGATATAGTCGTCAAACTCACCTGGGAGGTAGTTCCAGAGGGTATGCACAATTCCTAACGCGGCGTAACAGTCCGGTATAGCGTCGACGAAAATTCGCACGGCACGCACATCATAAATTTGATGAAATTCCTGCTGTTTGTGCTGCATTTTCTTCCAGATGCCGTAGATATGCTTGGCACGACCATGTACTTCAGCTTTGATACCCGCCTTGTTAAGTTCATCCTGTAGCCGTGTTACGAACTGTTCTATGTATTGTTCACGTGCTACACGCCGTTCGGCCAGCTTGGCCGCAATTTGTTTATAGGCGCTGGGATTAAGATAACGGAATGACAGATCTTCAAGCTCCCATTTCACCTGCCAGATACCAAGCCGATTGGCGAGTGGGGCGAAAATATCCATAGTCTCACGGGCAATACGCCGCTGTTTATCAGGGCGCAGAGCGCTCAAGGTACGCATATTGTGAAGACGATCGGCAAGTTTGATCAATACTACGCGTACGTCCTCGGCCATTGCCAATAACATCTTGCGCAGGTTTTCCGACTGCATATGCTCTTTTTGCTGTTTCGGGTCATCATCGCTACTACGTAATGTTGAAATAATGTCCATTTTGGTGACACCATCAACCAGCTGTGCAACGGCGCCACCAAACTGCTGCCGAATATCATCCAGCGTAATGTCGGTATCTTCCACCACGTCATGCAACATGGCGGCACTGATAGTCTCCGCATCGAGATTGAGCTCCGCCAGGATATTGGCCACAGCCAGAGAATGCAGGAAATAGGGTTCTCCGGAAATACGGGTCTGCCCCTCGTGAGCACTTTGCGAGAGGTCGCTGGCTCGTCGTATCAATTGTATTTCCGTATCATTGCGGGTAGTCTCGATGGCAGTCAGCCAGGCATGCACATCAGCCGGCGAATCGGCCGCGATCTGGGGGTGTTTGCTGGTAACGCTAACCATCGAAGCTGTAAATTTTTTGCGGTTTCATATTAATAAGTATGGGGTTATCTGGCTCAAGCACAAGACCAAAAAGCCAGGTTTACTAATACCCCACATAATATAAAGTATCTATAATGGCTGCCGATACGGTAAATCATGTAGGGCCAGATGGGATCGAATTACCTGTCAGCCCTGAATTTGTCATTTAGGCGTATTTATTATAGGGTTTAATAGGGTATCATTATTAACACGATGTTAAGACACCTAATCGTGAAATTTGTCCAGGGAGCAGAAGTATGGAAATAAAAAAGATTTTATTGCTGTCAGCATTGGCATTCTTGACTATTTCTTGCGCATCAACGAGCTATGATTCAGAGTCAGATGTTTATGTGCCTAATTTCAAAACTTTATCACAAAAGGGATTTAATCTGGTCGTTCCTGATGAATTAGGCTGGAATGTAGCAAATGAGACTGCCTACAAAGTCGAACTTGTCAAACGTGGCGAGGCATCAGGTGAGGTATACACGATTCAGGCCTTGCTGGTAAGGCTGCCTGCTTTTAACACTGATGATGATTTTAAAGATTACGTTCAAAAAAGCATGGACACCATCGACAAAAAAACGAAGTCCCAGGTGATTGAGCAAGGAGCGAGCTTGATTCCCTATAATGATAGTCAATGTGTTCAATTTAACCGCAAGACTGAAAAAATTGCAGGCGCAGAAGGAACGACGCCAATGATCCTCGAGATGGTCAATTTCACCTGCCGACATCCCTTAAGAGAGGATGCCGGCGTCTATCTTGCCTTTGCCAAACGATTTCAAGAGGGTAGCGCGGAAGAAGACCTGACAGCACAGGCACTGAACTTGTTCTACAACCTGGAGTTTACGGATCTCTAGTATGGGACAAAATTATTGATGTCGTATATGAAAATATATCCACATCAAATAAAAAATTTAAGGCCAGCATTTGCTGGCCTTTTTGTTAATATAAATGAAATTATTTACAATCGTCCTAACTTTTTTATATGTGATTCAGTAGCCTCAGATTCTTAACCACCATTTCCCTTGGACGGTGAAAATACGCTAATATTGCCAGCAGAGAATTTTTGATTACAAATGAATTAACACCATGAAAAAATTGAAACATGAAGCAGAACTGGTCAAAGCCGCAATAAAAGTTGGCATGAAATACGGTGAAACCCGGGGCGCGGTTGAATTTGAAGCAACTGACTCGGCAAATGAGAAAATTGAATATATCTATCGACTATTTGTGCATGACAAACTTATTCAGCCCTTGCCGGAAGAACAGGTTTCTCAACAAGCCATGCGGCACAAGTTGGCAATCTGGTACTCTAAACAACTGCCAAAAGATCATCCGCTGCTAAAATAACCTGTTACTTGAATAATTTACCTGCTCCAATACCCCATTCAGTGATGGTATTGATGGTAGTGCCCAGTGAAGCATCCAATCGCTTCACGCGACTGGCCGGTACTAAATAGACCTGACCTACAGTCGCAGCAGGTGTTATTGGTACAAACACCGAAAATCGTCCATCGGATAATTCTTCAACAATAGCGCCTAATACCCTGCAGTCAGTTCCAAACAAATCGATCTCGGCTGGCGTAAATTGTGTTCCTTCCTCGCCCACAAATTTATGCGTAAGGTTTTTGAGCATTGAATACATCGGGATGCGATTTAACACACTTCGTTCAAACCAGTTTTTTCCGGATACGCCCCAACTGGTACGGACAATTAAACCCGTCATAAAGCAGATCAGAAAAATAACAACCACTGCCAACACTGCAACAATTATCGTATTTAATAGCTCATTGAAGGGTAAGTATTTCGCAATAGGTTGCGCAATTGCGACGAGATTTACAAATAAATCGCCGAAAATAATGATGATCAGAGATAAAGGAATAACAACAACCAAACCACCAATGACTGTAGTTTTAATAAAAGATACGCTTGCATTGCTCATGATGGCCTCCTGCTTGATAATGTGCCAACAACCCAGTCCTGAATATTACATCAAAAATACACATAACTTACCGCATACCAGATGATTTTAACCTGGTGTATGCGATAATATTTATATGACTTATCACGATAGTATTAATCGAGTGGATACGGGTGCCTAACATGGAAAGTAAAACTTCCATGCAATTTCTCTACGGAGACCGCGAGTTATGGGTTGGCATAAGCGATTTACTGACTGCCCAGGTTGAAGTCATTGTCAATCCAACTAATAGTGAGCTGTCGCACGCAGAGGGCCTGGCTGGCAAGATCCTGGCGGCGGCAGGTGAGAACCTCCAGAACCAAAGCCGGCAGTTGATACAGGAATATGGACAAATTGATAGTGGTATGGCTGTCTATACCACGGCAGGGAGTTTACCCTACAAAGCCGTCATCCATGCAGTGGGGCCGAGCATGGGAGAGGGCGACGAACAACACAAGATTGAACAAACTGTATCGCGCAGTTTGTTGCTGTGCGAAGCAAATGAATGGGGTTCGATCGCATTTCCCGTGATTGGCGCTGGTGCCAGGAATATCCCCATCGAAATCTGCGCCCAGGCTTTTTTCCGCTCAATCACCCATTTCTGGGATGCCCGCCAGGAATGCGCGGTCGAAAAAATCATGGTTTGCCTCAAACAAGAAACCTTTAGGCCGTTTTTTGATGCTTTTCGAGAGAACGCGAAAACAACAACTGAAGAACAACCTATCATAACTTCTCATGATGAGGCCGTTGGTCATATTGAGTTAGATGAGGCAGAAATAGCCGATTTGGCTGATGATGAGATGACCGACTGGTTCAAGTAATCGAGACTTGCCTGGCTACAATCCGGCCTTGAATACCTTACTTTCGGGATGAAACGCCACCCAGGCAAACCAGAAACTGATCACTGTCGGAATTTCCTTTCTATTTTCATCCAGGATTTTACCTGTACGATTGAGCGGATCAAATTGAACTTCCAGTTTTTGTCCCGCAACCATGTCGTGCAATACTCGGCTATCAAACTTTGCCAGTTCGCTAAATGGATAAGCCTTGAACGTAGATTCTATTTCAATTCCCAGCACCTGTTCTTTCGGGTGATATTGCGCGGCCTGGTAATTAACCGGAAACATGATCACATTACTGCTGCTGTAACCCGGATAAGGGGTTTTGGTGTAATCACGGGAATAACCTGTCCTGGTCGAGAGCACCTGGGTTTGAGGGTGTTGCTTTTTCCAGTCTCTCCAGGTCGTGTGTGCCAGGGGAATCTGTTGCAGCTTTTCACCTTTAAGCGGGCCACTGATTGCCTGTTTCATTAATTGTGACCAGAGCGAGCCTGATTCCCTGTCATAAAGCAACATATCACTGTTATATAATAATCCCGACACCCCAAAGCTTCGAGTTTGGCCAGAAATATCGGCGTGAAAGGCCATTCCTGTGCCACAGAGTGGACAATAGGTAATCACCACGGCTTGTTCCAGAAATTCATCGTTCACTATTTCATGATAATTTAATATACGCACGGGGTAGGCTCGACTTATCCCGTTATAAGTTGCTCCAAGCACACGATCTTCGGGTTTGAGAAAACCTGCTTGCCGCACGGTGAGAAATTCTGGTTTATCAATGGCCGGAATACCATCTTTAGGCGGGCCGCCGTGATAAATCTGTTCGGCTGGGACTAATGAGTTAGAGAGATTAAAACCATTATTGGTCGTGGCGTAGCCAGGATGGCGAAAAAAATACCCTGCCAATATGAGAGCCAAAAGGGCATAAATGGCCGGTCGCGCATATTTGTGTTTGAAGACTACAGGGTTTAGATCCATGGCG
This sequence comes from Gammaproteobacteria bacterium, assembly GCA_024639445.1. Classification (GTDB taxonomy): domain Bacteria; phylum Pseudomonadota; class Gammaproteobacteria; order UBA6429; family Thiohalophilaceae; genus JAHEIJ01. Next base: position 4,100 of record JAHEIJ010000080.1, on the reverse strand, counting down.
AGTAAACCTGAAATCGTTAGGAATACCCATATCGACCCGGTTCAAGTCAGCAAGTTCCTGTCTATGGAACTAATTGGTCATGGGCACTTTCATCCGGAGGCAGGATGCGCTCCTGAACCAGGCGCCATTTCCCATCCTCTTCTTTATCCAGTAACATTTCCACCCCTTGCGCATTAACGGTACCATCGGTTGCTACCACGGTTTCAAAGGTCTTGAACATGATTCGGGTTGCGGTTTCTGCGACCAGTTTAAAGCCATCATATCGCACGCTTTTCAGCAGGTTGTTTTCAAATTCATGTTGAGTTTGGCGAGACCAGTCTTCATAACCAATTGACTCAAAACCTGGCACACCCTGCAAACTAATATGTTTGGAAATAAGATCCATGTGGGCAGCATGATCTCTGGCATTAGCCGTTCTCACCGCATCCAATAACCATTGCTCAGCAATCATTTGAGACATACTTTTCCCCGGTTTCGATAAAGATATGTAAAGTAGTGGAATTCGTGCCTCATGGTAGCGGAAATTCTGCTAAATTTCATGATAATCATTGATTTATAGTTCACAGGTTGTATACACTTTTTTTATGTGCAGTTCTATTTTCCATTAAACAGGGAACAAAAATGAAGATAGTTTGGTTCAGGAACCTGCTACTTCTTGGCCTTATAGGCTGCTGGTCGTTATCAATGGCTATCGGGGCTGATTTTGACGACCAGTCTCAGCGTGTGTCTCTGGCCATCAGTGGTGGGGCCAGCAAGGGGGCGTATGAAGCCGGTCTCAATTGGGGCGCACTGAAAATCCTACGTGAATTTGCTTTTGAAGACCCTGTACTGGGTGGCGAGTTTCGCTCCTTTCAGGCCGCGAGTTTTGCCGGTGCCTCTGCCGGCGGTATCAATTCGTTACTATCCGGTATGACCTGGTGTACACGACCAATGAAAGAAGGGGGCCTGGCAAATACGATTGATGATAATTTATTCCGTGAAGTCTGGTTGAACCTGGATATCAACCACCTGTTACCCGCTTCCCCAACTTCACCGTTTTATAAGTCAGATGATGCCTTGCTTTCGCGTATGGATTTAACATCCGCGTCACGAAGCATGCGAGAAAAATGGAATACGCCGTCATTTCGTCCGGGATGTCGTGTTCCTCTGGGCGTCACGGTAACCCGGGTTGAACCTGAAATATTGATTTTAGGCAATCTCAAGGTTCAGAACCAGCGTTTTTATTTTCCGTTTGAGTTGGTAGTCAAGCAGGATAAGACCGTGGGATTCTTTTTTGATCCAAAAGATTATCCCTCACTCGTTGACCCGTCAATGATCCTTTTCCCGAATGATTCCAGATTGCCGCCGTTCGCTATTTCCGATGAGCAAGTTGAAACTGCCATGCTGACCACCAGCGCCTTTCCTGTAGCATTTGGTCGTAAGCGACTAGAGTATTGTCGTTATGCATTCGCCACGAGTAGGGCTGAAAACGAAAAGGAAAAAGAAAATCCTAAAAAGACAGACTCACACTTGAAGTGTCTCCCCGGCTATGAAAAATCAGAAGCGGCCGTATTTGCTGATGGCGGCTTGTTTGATAATCTGCCTATTGGTCTGACCCGTCTCCTTGCCGATTATCACCGCGACGCGAAAGACAATCCTATCCCGGTAACCTATCTCTATCTCGATCCCGATCGCTTACGTTACAAGATATCGGAGTATGAACAAAAAACGGCCTGTGACGGGCCTGAACCTCCTGCAGCCTGTCGACAACTTGATTATAGTTTGTTATCTGAAAGCAGCCTGTTGTTGGATGCCCTGGGAACCGCACGCCGTTATGAGTTGTATCGCGAATTAACCAGTGACATCTGGACACATAATTTATCCTTATTAGGATATCACCTGGCTGATCTGCTTGTTGATAAAAAACGCAAGCTGAATTGTGACAAGTATTTCCCCTATTTTGATAGACCTCTGAATTGTGATGACGCTATTCGCCGCACCGGTCGACTTCTCGAATTGTCTTATGATCGGACAAAGGCACCGATCTTTCCGCCTTATTCCGTAAAACGTTTACGCCAGGCGGGTATCACGCAGCGCTGCCAGGATTCAAAATATCTCTCCGGACTATCTGTGGGTACAAAATGCACCATTGATATAGCTGATTTACGCGAAAATTATGCGGAGGCCCTGCTTAAGGTTATACGGGTAGCGCGTCTTGATGTAGAAGATCTTGAAGCCCGAATAAGGCGCTCCCAGGATTCCGCAGACATGGATCGGATGATCCGCGTTACCAGCCTTGGCGCACCCATAACCGGAAACCTGCTGGGTTCATTCGGTGCTTTCCTGGATTTCAAATTTCGTGAATATGATTATTATGTAGGAATTTATGACGTCATTGTCTCGGCCTCACAACTGATCTGCATGAATCATTTTTCGCCTGATGATCAGGGTAAATCATATAACAAATGTCTAAATAAGGTTGGCGAGAATATTTATACGAGAATGGCCTTACCTGGTGATCCCCGTGGACGTTATGTTTTCGCCTTGCTCGCCCGTCAGGAATTTGGTAACTCTACTACATTTAATTTTGCCTTCAAACCCATGCCTGCAGTGGATCGGGATATGCATATCATCCATGAAGGACTGCAAAAGACCTTGAAAGCAGGGGCCCTTAACCCTGAGGAGAAGGCAAGTGCTTTTTTCGTAGAAAAGGTGTTCTTTGAACACCTCAAGAATGAGGGTTTCAAACCTACGCCGACAAAGGGTAAACAACAGCCCATACTGACTCTCATTATGGATGATCCTGAACAATGGTCGTATGAACTGGTAAGCCGCGTGACGGATCGGCTTGTTTATCTTGAACAACAGGCAGAGCTCATCTACACAGCACGTGAACCTGACCCAGAGAAGCGTGAACAAGCTAATCCGGGCCTGATGGGTGCCGGTTCCTATGCATTGCGCGCGACAACCTATAAATACCCCGGATTTACTTTTTCCCCTTCCACCGCACCCGAGGAATGGTGGTGGCGGAATGTGATTCCTTTTGAAATCGGCATCGATATAGCCGAGGGGGATTTACTGTTCACCTGGCAACCCACCTGGTCATTATCCCGCGATAACAAATTGGGTATCCGTGGTTCACTTGGCTTTGCGGGTGGATTGTTAAATACAAAAGAAGAAGAGCCCAGAGAAGATTACATGGCACTCGGGCTGGATTTTACTCGCATGACCCGTTCCGGGCTTTTTTCCAGCTATGGTGCGACTGCCTCCTGGTATCATACTTTTAATGAACCTGCAATTCTGGAACAGGATACGGCGGGCGGAGATATTCATGTCGGCTTCCTGGAAAACCGTTTGCGTCTCGGCCTTGGCGTTCGTGACTTTGATAATGCAGGCGACACCTGGTTTTTCCTGTTTAGTGTAACGGATATTCCTGGCATGACGTACTGGTTATCGCGTTAATTAATCAGACCCCGGTCGTTTTTTTTAACTGGTTAGGCATGAAATACAAATATTTGATAAATAAACCAGGTGTCCTGTTCGCCTTCTGTATTTTGTTGTTGCTGATTGGATCCGCAACAGCTACAGAAACTTCTGCAATCCCCTCGGAAGAGGTTGATATCGACTGGCTACAGTTAATAATGGGTCTGTTTGGTGGGCTGGCATTATTTTTGTTCGGACTTGATTTTTTATCTGAGGGATTGAAGAAGGTTGCTGGTGAGACACTACGAACAATCCTGGCCCGACTAACTATAAACCGCTTCACTGGTGCTATGACCGGTGCAATAGTGACCGGTGTACTGAACTCATCATCTGTCACCACTGTGTTGGTAGTCGGATTCGTAACGGCAGGAATTATGTCACTCTCCCAGTCTGTCAGTATTATTATGGGTGCGAACATTGGCAGCACCGTTACCGCCCAGATTCTCGCCTTTAATATTGCTTACTATGCTTTGATCCCCACAGCAGTGGGATTTTTCTTGTCATTTTCCGCAAAGACAGAACGCGCTAAATATTTCGGCATGATGCTCATGGGACTGGGTCTCGTGTTCTACGGCATGGGATTAATGAGTGATGGTATGAAACCCTTGCGTAGCTATGAACCCTTCATGGAAATCCTG
>JAHEIJ010000325.1 GCA_024639445.1 Gammaproteobacteria bacterium | reverse complement strand
TGCACTGCTTCCTGCCCACCTTTATTAATCATTCCATTCCAGCGCCGCCCTTTTTCATTGGCCATCACATAGGGCGCACCTTGCTGGAGTTTTGGGAAAAAACCCATGTTATCAGAATGATCGGCAACCACCAGGAAATCAAGTGGACGTGATAATCGCACTGGTTGCCCTGTCGATGATATGACCTCTTCACCTTTAGCAAAGCGATAGGCATCCGGCGGCAACAAACGGGCACCAAAAGAACCCGCATCAAATGAAACCGCCGTGTGTAAATGGGTATCTCCCCAAAGTGGCCGGTCTGGGAAATTACGCTCTGCATAGGGTGAATAGGGTTGTGTTCTGGCAGCGGCACTCAATGATTCCGGATCATCGGTAACCAGGCCCCCACCTTCTGAAAAAACTGTGCTAGTAAAACCCAGAACTAACAATGAAACAAATAATGACTGTTTTATAATCATTGTTCTATCCTTGTGTATATGTTTATTCTTTAAGGCGTATACCAGATTGGTGAACTGTAAGCCCGCTCCTGGATGGTCGCCGGGTTACCACTTTCTTTCGGATCAACACCCAATGCAATCGTATCGAACAGGGTATGACGTGGTGTCGGGATCTGTAACACACGCACATAGTAAAAAGCGCGCAGCCCTGGATCAAAATCCGGGTCGGTCCACACCGTGGCTAACTGTGCATCGCCGATACTGTTGGTATATTTGCCGGTCTTCAGGTCAACCGTATTACCAACCGGTGTGACTTTGCCATCGGCACCCACCGTACGGCCATCGGCCATTGCTACATCATAAACTTTTTCCTGTGGTTCGCCTTCCTTCTCGACCCAGCCCTTTACGATCTGTATCCGATCCAGATTCGCATCAACAGGATCTTTCAGCGCCGTGATCATAAAACTCGGTGCCTTACCTGCCGGGGCATTACTAATGTCCCCACCCATCGACACACCCTTCTTGTAACCAATGGTAATCATATCGCTGGTACTAAGATCGCTGGGCAAATAATCCCAGCCGCCAAAGAAACGCAACTGAATACGTGGTCCTGTGGTGGCATACACCTCTTTACGATGCATGGCATCAAACAAGGATTCGCGGGTATTCTGCTCCGCATAAACCGCAACCAGACCGGCAGCCCCCATATCCCAGCCCGGCGTCCCGGGTATGATATCTTCAACTTTGTTTTCTGGTGTCGAATCAATAGCCATCTTACCATGAAAGTTGTTTTCTTCTGCTGAGGCCATCGCGGTGTGCGAGTCAGTGGAACCTATCAGGCCAAACTTGTAGGGATTAGCGCCAATACGATCTTCGATAGCTAGACCGCGCTTAAGTGCACTGCGGGCGTAGTCACCGGCTTTGGCAATAGTCTGCTTGTTCTTTAGTACTAATTCACGATCCTGTGCGCTGAGTTCACCGAGGAAACCGTCAGTAAACATATTCCTTGCCTCCGCGCCTTCCACAGAAATCAAATGATCATAGGTTTCATAATCAGCAAACTCATCGGTGGGTGAGAGATTGGGATGGGTTTCAGAGTCACCCTTGATTTGGGTCATTTCCACAATGGGCTCCCACTTCATACGGGTATCCGCATACTCCTTGCTAATAAGCTTGCCTTCGCTATCCTGTAACGGAAACATCAGCCCCTGACTGATGTTGGAATTATGAGGAATGGCGATGAAGTTGGCACCGGTTTTTGCGGTCGTATTGTCCAGCCATTTCCACAGGTCTTCAGGTTTATCACTATCGAGTGAAGTATAAGGAATAAACTGCTCACCCTTTGCCTTGCCATCTCGCATCACAATCACTCGGTGTAAATTCGCGCCACCGGGGGTTGAACTCCACTCCCAACCCATAAACGCGGTAAACCTGCCCGGTTCATTATGCCGGTCAGCCGCTGACATGATCTCACCCCAGACACTGCGGCTAATTTCCTCATTCCCTAACTCAGGATTGACCGGCGTGACTTTGTTAATTTGTCCAATCAACTCGCCAAATACCTCAATGGCCTTGCCGTCTGCAAACATTTGCTTATAACGCTGGCCGGTTTCCGTATTTGCCACCAGGGGATTACCCTTTAAAATATTCGGAATCACGCCCATGAATTCACCGTGATCTGACACCACCAGGAAATCCAGTGGTGTGCCAATCTGGATACGTGCCCTGTGATACGGATGAATAACCGGTAAGCCCTTGGCATAGTGATAGGCGGTATCCGGATCGGCGGATTGGTTCCCCATTAAAAAGGCATCCGGTGAGTAAGAGGTATGTAAATGCGTGTCACCCCAATAGACATTTCGCAGTGGATTGGGGGCAGGCATTTCAGCGCTGGTCTTTGCTGGTGCTTCAATCTTTGTTGTTTCAACAGCCGGCGCCTGTGTTTGTTTTTCTTCTTTCCTGTCGCAGGCATAAATAAATAAGAGTGGAATGGCAATGAGTATAATTCTTGCAGGACGCATAACTACTGACTCCTTGTGGTTATTCTTTTCCAGCTAAACTGAAGCTGTGGATTAGCCTGAAAGTAACATACTTAGATGATACGAGTAAGGGAATCAGGCACGGTATAAGATAATTAATTGATTATGAAATTGAGATATTTCACCCTTTTCTGTCACGGGATAATAGATGAAGGCCACCTGATCAGAATAGCGCAACACGGGAAATGATCCAGAAGGCCGACAGACTGCCAATCACATAGGCCGTTGCACGCGGTAACCACTGTAGCTCGATTTTTAACACCTGTTTCCAGAGCTGAATCGCCAGCAGCACAGCAGCGATGAA
>JAHEIJ010000324.1 GCA_024639445.1 Gammaproteobacteria bacterium | reverse complement strand
GCCGCAATTATGCCCTGGGTATATCGTGGGTTCCCCCGCCCTTGCCCAAATAACATGCGGTAAAACATGTCAACTTTCAGGTTTTCCGAAGGGTTGGGCAGCAAAGGACTAAGTGCCACAGTACTGTCTTCATAGCGATAACTGCCTGACACGCCCACCCGATCACCGGAACGCAACGTGCGGTCGATGCTCGCCAACGCATCGGCAACATCCGAGGGTGAACCAAACGCTGACAGATCATGATTGAGGCCGCCTTGTGCCGCCAACGACCAACCCAGGGTACTCTCCACCTTGTCCAGCTCCTGCCGCGCCTGCTCCACTTGCAGTCGCGCTATATCCAGCGTGGGATAGGTGTTAATCACATTTTGTAGCGCCTGGACATATGTCAAACGATCAGGCTTCCCGGCTGCCGACGCGCTTACCGGAATAAGGAGTAACAACAGTAATCCTGTCGACAGGATAGTTCTACGGCACAGACTCATGGAGACTTAACTCCTGTATTATCAGTGGTGGCCACAAGACCATGTAGAAAAATATCGATATGGCTTTCGAGATAAGCTGGCACCTCGAAGGGTTCGCTATCATAAGGTAATAAGGAGTGTTGATAAATTGTCGCGAACACCATGGGCGCCAGTAACAAACGTGCCGCATACGCGGGATCGCAGGCTCTGAATTCTCCCTCTTCAATACCGCGCTGAATCAACTCAGCGATAACACGCCTGACACGTCCAATCACATTCTCAACATAAAAGCCGGCAAGCTCCGGAAAGTTACCGGCTTCGGAAATAATTAACTTGGGAAGACCACATAAATGTGATTCACCGACCGACTCCCACCATTGCGTAACCAGTTGGCTGATCAGTTCAGAGGCTGAACCATCATAGGCCTGAATCTGTTGTTCGGTTCGTTCAATTTCCGGCATCACCAGCGTTTCCACTACGGCCTTGAACAGGGCCTCCTTGTTTTCAAAATACAGATATAATGTGCCTTTCGACACCCCGGCACGCTTTGCCACCTCATCCAGCCGGGTCGCCATAAAACCTTTTGCGACGAATAATTCCAGCGCCGCCTCGATAATTTCTCCGGGTCGCTCCGCCTTGCGTCGCTGCCAACGATGTTCTTCTGTCTGTGGCATAAGCAATTGAAAACTTTAAACTAATGAAATTTTATTAACTAACCAGTCAGTTATTAAAGTATACTATTCATGATCTGTCAATCAGACATCTGATTGAATGTACGGTAGCTGAGTCAATCTGAGAGTGTTAGCCGGCTCCAAAACCGCAATAATTTATCGCACCCTGACTCGGGCTTACCTTGATGTCACAAAACAGGATTTATACCAATGATTAATGCGCGGTTATTAAAACAGCCAGGATAACCATAAGCCTTGCAACCGACATGAGTTGCAGAAGGTCTGGAAGAAATTTTAATGGAGTTGGTGTAAGGTATATGAACAACGGATAAATATGTCGCTCACGAGCATAACAATTTGTAAATAATTTCGAATTCATGTTGTAGCTATACAGGGCATCAGGCGTTAATTTCGAGCCTATACAGTCAACAGTCTGCCAGGCTCTGAAACACATCAATATAGCGCGACCCAATAACAACAACTGCCGCCTCAGTTATAAGCAAAATTTACAACACAACCGAAACGATGTTGTGTTTACCAAGGCAGGTTTACGGTGATTACGGATACATAGCACATGACACAAATTAATATCATGGCCATGCGCCATTCCGCCTTTTACTCGCCCCTGTTAATGACTATCTCCGGGGGGTTTCTGCAGGACGAAGGGTTGGAACCACGCTATGAAGTAGCCACTCCAAACAATCCCGTGCCCGAAGGGATTCGCAACGGTAAAGTTCATCTCTCCCAGTCAGCAGTCGCAACCAGTTTTGAAACACTGGAGAATGGGGGAACATGCGACATCGTCCACTTCGCACAGATTAATGAGCGAGATGGCTTCTTTATCGCAGGCCGCAAGCCGGAAGCGGATTTTCGTTGGAAAAATCTGCTGGGAAAGAAAGTGCTGGTGGATCATTTATTTCAACCCATTGCCATGTTTCGCTACGCCCTGCACAAACACGGAGTGGATGAAAACCAAATCAAAATGATCGATGTCGGTGATGTAGACGCCATCGACCAGGCCTTTCGCAATGGGCAAGGTGATTATGTGCACCAACAGGGACCCGCACCGCAGCAACTGGAGAAAGACGGCATTGCCCACGTGGTAGCCTCCGTCGGCGATGCAATCGGGCCGGTCGCCTTCAGCAGCCTGTGTGCCTCACGTGAATGGCTACAATCTGATATGGCCCTGGCCTTTATGCGGGCTTACCGTGCGGCTCGTCAGTTCGTAATTGACGCACCGACCGAAGAAATCGCGCACAAAGAAGCGGATTTTTTTCCGGGTATCGACCCGGATGTCCTCAGCAGCACCATTGCCACCTATCAGAAGCTTGGCTGCTGGTCACCGGACCCCACTATTAGCCAGAAAGCCTATAATAATTTATTGGATGTATTTCTCTATAGCGGTCTGATTAGCCAGCGTTATCCCTATGATACCTGTGTGATTTCGCCACCAGACGCTTGATAGAGAACAAATAAGCCATAGCGGTATCAAACCTCTTATCACACGGCGGGAAGGAGGCGTTGATCAATGACTAATCGCGTTCAAGTTGGCGGTTTGCAAATCGCTGAAGTACTTCATGACCTGGTCGCCAATGAAATTGTTCCTGGCCTAAGCATAAGCGCCGAAACATTCTGGCAGGGCTTGGGAAATTGCC
>JAHEIJ010000323.1 GCA_024639445.1 Gammaproteobacteria bacterium | reverse complement strand
CCCGCCATTTTTTATAAATAAAAAATGGCGGGCTAATGTGTCACGGGTTCAATGGGGCGGCCAGGGTTTCGTCAATTATTCCAAACACCTTGGCACGCAGTACCGGTCCCTCATTTAATAACTGATGTTGCCCTTCGTCGATAAGCTCGACCTGGGCATTTGGAAACTTTGTTACCAGGAACTCCAGGTTGTATTCCCAGTCGACGATTGTATCCCCGTTGCCCTGAATGATGACGAGAGGTCTCGGGTTAGGCGGATAGTCCTGTATGCGTTCGTTCCAATCGACCAGGGCATTGAACCAGCTGAGTGATGTGCTCCGTGGCTGGAGTGGATCTTGCCGGACGAACTCGAGGAATTGTTCATCTGATGAATTATCCTGGAAAACCCGTGGAACATCGTCGGTAAAAATGTCAGCAACCGGGGTAAAGAAGGTGGACAGGTGCCAGTACGCGGAGCGGACCAGCGGTGCAACGAGTATGACTTGTTCGAGTTCGCCGTCCTCATGCATCAGCAAGTGATCAGCTACAATCGAGGCACCAGTACTATGTGCCACCGAATGATACGGTGGTGGCATATTAGTACGCACTATACCCAGAAAGTCATCGAAAATACTGGCATAGACGGCAAAATCATCAATGCTGGCTCGGGCGCCGTTCGATAGTCCGTGACCGGGCTGGTCATAGGCGGCGACTGCGAAGCCTTGTTGCAGCAAATGCTGAATGGTCGAGCTTAACGTTCCCACGTGGTCGAGAAATCCGTGCATAAGTACAACCGTACCGCGGGAGATTTTAGGACGATATATGTGTGCCGCCAGAACATAGTTGCCGGAACTAAACGTCCCGAAGTAATGTTCATGTTGCGTGGTGTTCAATCCATAAAAATCGAAATACGCAAGCATCGCTTTTGACGCGGGAGCAGGGGCTTCGAAATTGAGAGGGCCCAGGTTGTCGCGGAGCTTGGCCAACGTAATTTCTATGGATGGGTTGCTCATCTTTTCAATGGTTCCGAGCCCGGGCTTCTCCTCAGCCCACAAAGCGCCTGGGCAGAGGGCAATGTAAAGAGCCAGCACACACAATATGTTGTCGCGCATACGCCGATTCAAAATATTGATACGCGATTTTGCCACCTGAGAATTTCCTCTATCAAAAATTAGAGAGAGCAGTCTGATATGCATTTTACATGATTTTGAAACTGGGCACATCAACGCTAACAAGGATAAGTTTCGTAACGGCATTCTCGGTGCCACGGGAAGCTCCAAAACAGGACAAATGGGACGCTGGTTCATATGGTGGTTTTCATTGTGGACCCCAGGTAATTCCGCTGGTAGTCTGCATAGAACTGACTAACTACGTATAGCTACCGCTAATATTCATGTGATGCCAGGGAGAATTGACCTATGAAGAACATCAATTGTGGTTTGCCCGAGCAAACACTTGTACCATTAAGGAGTGATTAAAAGATTACCCTATCTGAATGGAACCTGATTGATGATTAAATTCAAGCCTCGCACCAAATACATCATCATAATTATGCTCCTGCTATTAGTAATTGCAGGGATGTGGTTCTATCAAGCCCTATACGGTTCCACTGCAGAAGCATTAAGGCGTGCTGAGAATTTCCTGTTCACACGCATGACGGTAGCGCAACTCGGCGAGCAGGGAAGCACGCGGTATTTTTTTGTTACCAATCGCAAAAAGACGGGTGACGATGAAATATTGGAAAACCGCTTTGGCAGCGATCGCGAATCGGAACTCAAATTTGGAATATTCGATATCACGATAGAACCCAGTGTCGGACTTGGCATGTTCATCAATCCGAGCGAGTGGTTTCAGACCGAAGAAATTGTGGTTAAGAACATAGAAGCACTGCAGCAGCAATTGTTTATCGAACAAATGCGTCAAGTGGTAAATGCATCACCGCAACGTTCTCTATTGATCGTCGTTCACGGGTTCAGGGAGCGATTTCCTTCCGCCTTGCGCAAGACCGCTTTTGTTGGTCATATTCTCGACATTAATTCGCCGATCATGGTGTTTGACTGGCCCGGAAACCAGGGCTCGGCCTTACGCGGTTATCGTCGGGCACGCAGTGTCGCCACCGAATCAGGCGCTGAACTTGCCAAAACCCTGGAGCTGATTGTTCGTGATGTTCAACCAGACAAGATCTGGCTACTGGCAAACAGTATGGGCGGGCAGGTCGTGGCGGATGCCTTCAGCCATTTGTACCTGAATCCGGCCTTTGCCGATGCGGGAATTGAAATTGAAGATGTTGTGCTGACGGCGCCTGATGTCAGTCATGAGGAATTTGACAACCAGTTCAAACGCGAAATTACCGCCCTGACACGAAATTTGACCGTTTATGTCTCCTCGAATGACCGGGCACTGGTCATGAGTCGGCTGGTGAATCGTGGCGACACCCGCCGCGGCGAAAGCACACTTAGCCCCGATATGCTGGACGAAGCCGCAAGAGTTGCCGAGCTTGTCGATCCCGACAGTGAACTGGTTACTCTGGTCGATGTGACACCGGTTAACCGAACACGTAACTTCCATAATTTCAGCCTGGAAACACCAGAATTCTTTGATGACTTATACCTTCGGTTGACGAATGAACAAACGCCTTCGGCTCGTCCGTTATACCAGTTACAAACACCGGAAGGCGCCACTTACTGGGTGCTGACCCCTGGACGTTGAATAAAGATAAACTTAAAGAATGATCCACCTTTGCCGGAAGTGTATGACTTTATGCAAAACCACCTTATCGGGTTTTGTGATGACAACTATGGTGGTTTCCTTACAGGGATGCGGT
>JAHEIJ010000079.1 GCA_024639445.1 Gammaproteobacteria bacterium | reverse complement strand
GCCCCCCCAACTGCATTTTCGTCTTTTTGCGGGGCACCATTGATTCAATCCCTTCCAATCAATACGTGATACTATCATAGTAGACGAGCTTTCAAGATACGTCTGCAACGGTTTGTGCGGCGTCAAAGCATGTGAGACAAAATGACCTGATTGACTAAGAGACAGATCTGTTATTTTTAAGCTGTAGCAGAGGAGTCTCGATATGAGTCTGTCAAACACTGAAAAAGCGGTCAAAGATATTCGCCGTAAAACCCGCCGTAAGCATTCTACCGAGGAGAAAATCCGCATTGTGCTCGAGGGTCTGCGAGGTGAGAGCTCTATCGCGGAGCCATGCCGCCGGGAAGGCATTAATACCAACCTGTATTACCGCTGGAGCAAGGATTTTCTGGAAGCTGGCAAGAACCGGCTTGCGGGTGACACTGTTCGAGAAGCCAATGCCGACGAAGTTGTTGCTCTCAAGCGTGAGAACAAGGACCCCAAACTCTACAACATTGCCTGCTACGCTAACCGCTCTGGTCGCGGTGTCGCATAAGTTGCCGTCACGTCCGTTGGAGGCTCACGTCTGCTTTCAGCATTTTTTGACCGTTCAGGCTTCTACCCTCAAGGGCAACTTCGGGTCGTTATGTATAGCTATACATAACGACCCCTATGTACAGTTCCGAACTATGTATAGTTGAGTCAATGGGTTACCCGCCAGCCCCTGTTTCAATGTGTCTCAGGGCCGGCGGATCTATACATAGTTACAGCCCCTGAAGGAACTGCATCAGGGCGTCAGGGGGGCGGTAACGGTGGATCTTTGTGTCGGGTTCCTGAAGCCGAGCCAAAGCCTTATCTTTCATCGCCAGGTCAGCCTCGACGTACCGGTGTGTGGTGGACATGTTCTCATGTCCCAGCCACAGTGCAATCACACTGAAGGCCACGCCGGACTGCAGCATATGCATTGCTGTAGAGTGGCGAATCGAGTGCGGCGAGATGTGCCGCTTGGCGAGGCTACGATGTACTTCGGTTGCACGGCCAACAGCGATATTGAGTCGTTGATTGACATTGGCACGTGTCATTGCTTGCCCTTTCCGGTTGGGCAGCAAAGGTGCGTCGGCGCCCAGCGTGGGGTTATGCCGCAACCAAGCCCGGATCTCCCGAACCGTGGACTTCCACAATGGCACTGCGCGCTGCTTGCGGCCCTTTCCGTGCAGGTGGACACAGGGCGAAGCCTCCAGTACGACATCAGCGACACGCACTGCGATGATCTCCGAGACACGAGCACCGGTGTTGTAGAGCATGGCCAGCAGCAGATGATCACGCTGTGACGTCCAGGTGCTGCCCGGTTCTCCGATCACCGCCAGCATCTCCTCGCGCGAGAGGAACCCGAGCATTGGACGCTCAAATCGCTTCATTGGCACACCCAGCGCACGTTCGATGGCATGCAATGACGAGACATCACGACGCGCCGCGAATTTCAAGAATGCACGCAGTGCTGTCAGCCTCAGATTACGACTGCGTACCGTATTGTTGCGCTGCTGCTCCAAGTGGTCCAGGAACGCCAGGATCAAGTCGGGTTCGATATCGACGAGACGCAGTTCGGTTGGTACCTTGCCCAAGCGCAGATGCGCGAAATCCAGGAACAGTATCAATGCGTCGCGGTAGGAGGCAACTGTGTTGGGGCTCAAGGCACGCTGCGTAACCAGATACTCGGTGAAAAACTGCTGGACCAACGAGGCGAACGAAGGTGAGTGTGCGGTGGCTTCAGACATGATGCACCGCCGAGGCTGGTATGAGAGTCTCGAATTTTCCCGCAGCCACCGCCATCAGTTCGGGCACACCGGTCAGGTACCAGTAGGTATTGGTCACCATCGCGTGGCCGACGTAGGTGGACAGGGACAGCATAGCCTGATCAATGTCCACATCTTGGGCATGCCAAAGCAGCACGCGACGAACGATGAAGGTGTGACGAAGGTCGTGGATACGCGGCGCAGCATGGGCGCCACGGTTGACCCAGCCCAATTGATCCCGCAGGTGCCGGAAGACTCGATTCACATGGTTCAGGTTCAAGGCGAACCCCAGACGCTGGCCCCGGGTGCTGATGAAGAACGGTGTCTCGTCTATGACCGTGATATGGTGTTTGCACAGCCCGCGGTACTGCCGCAACGCCTCTACAGTGCTCGGATGCAGCGGTACATAGCGGGACTTGGCAAACTTGGTTTGCCGGACGGTCAGCATACCCAACTTCAGGTCGACATCCGCGTCCGTCAGGTGTCCCGCCTCGGAGATCCGCAGACCGGTTGCCGCCAGCAAGCCGAACAAGGTCTCGTAGGTTGCTCCGCGCAGAGCTGGATTAAGACGGCGAGCCGCAGCCAGCAAGTCAACAATCTCCTGCTCACTGTATATGTGAGGGGCCAGACGCTGGCCGACCCGGCCGAAGACGGTGTGATCCGGAACCTCAGTACGCGGATCGAACTGCTGCAGATAACGTGCAAAGGGACGCAGCTTCTTCAGCCGCCGTGCCCAGATGGTGAGTGAATCGCCGTTGGCCTTGGTACGCCGTGCCCATGCGGCCATGACCTCAACCGTCAGCGGCCCCTCGTAGCCAAGACCATCGACGTAGCGTGCAAAGCTCCTGGTGGCATAACCTGTAGTGCGAAAGCCGTATCCGAGCTGGCGGCGTTCGTCCAGGTAGTTCTCGGCGTACGTTTGCATTGTGACGTGCACGTTCATGATGCGCATCCCGGCCACGGCAGGGCGACCGCTGCCAGGTTCCGGCTATCAAGCTTGGCGTAGATCAGCGTTGTGTTCAGTGAGCGGTGGCGCAAGACATCGGCCACCTCCTTAAGTGAGCTGCCACCGGCCAGCAGGCGGCTGGCCATGGTGTGACGCAACAAGTGCGCCCGAGTATAAGGTAGACCAGCGCGGGCGTAGGCTTGGCGGATTGCCTTGCGCACACAATCGGGGCCGATCGGTTGGTCACATGGTGCGACGTGGCGTACGAATACTGCCCGGCTAGTGGTCTGCGGACGTTCGAGCTTCAGGTAGTCGGCAATGGCACAGCCAGTGGCCTCCGGCAAAGGCAGAATGTCTTCGCGACGGCCTTTGGTTCTGCGTAAGGTGATCGTGCCGGCACGCCAGTCGACATCATCCAGAGCGAGCCTGGCAATCTCTCCGCAGCGCAAGCCGAGGTCCAGGGCGCAGCGCACCATGGCATTGGCGCGGTGTGCCGACGGGCCCTCCCAGCCGAGGGAATCTTCCAGGCGCTCGATCTCGGCGCTGCTCAGGGCCTGCGGCAGTGAAGCCAGTTGCCAGTTGGCCGGATAGGACACCACGCCGATCAGAGCGTGCATCTGATCACCACAGGTGATACGGAAGCGGAAATAACCGCGCAATGCTGAGATCAGCGAGCCGGCGCTGCCCGGGGTGCTGTACAGCTCGCTCTGGCTGGCAACGAATCGACGTACGTCTTCGGGCGTGATCGCCGAGAGGACAACGGGCCGATCTCCGAATTGTTCAAGGAGCAGACGACATACTGTGCGGAGATACATGCTGCGCGTTGCCGGGGCGAGTCCGTGAACTTGGTTCATATGGTCATCGAAGCGACGCAGTTCCTCATCTATCGGGGTCGTTCCCCATACGAGTTCGGCGATAACCGCCTCGTCACGCAGGACGACCAGTAAATGCCTGAGCGCTGCGCGTAGGTTACTGCGAGTTCTGTGTACCGGCTTGGTACAAGCACACTGCGGTAAATGGTTCTCCAGAAACCGCTGGACCACGTTCTCGTCGATACAATGGATATCAAGCTGACACTGGCTCATCCAGCGTGCAAAGTGGGTAATACAACTGAGGTAGGTATCGACGGTGTGGGGCGCATAGCGTCGCTCGGACAGGTAATGCGTGAACGCATCAACGTAGGGCGCTAACTGGCCCTCGTGAAGCCAATCCGTCGGTCTGCTGTAAAGTTGTTGCGTCGAGTTCATCATGGTCTCCTGAAGTGAGGGGATGACACTTCAGAAAACCAGAAAACTATGTTTAGTTCACCATTGCCCCAATCTGCTCAAACCCAGGAAACACGCTGCTCGCTGCCGTGGAGCACCTATAAACTATACATAGTTCAAGACTATACATAGGGGTCGTTTTTACCCATACAGTATTCGCTTATATTGGCAAATACGAAACGAGCACCTTGGGCCGGTAACCTGCCATTCGTTGGACACTGGGTTTCTGTTGCTGTTGCGGCTAGCAAGGGTGAAGTTCCGCCAGAACCGGTCCTTTAGCAAACTCTCATATTGCGTCATTGTAAGGGGCTTATACCGTTGAGCATCCACCATTTGAAACCATGGAAGTTGGCCCGAATGAATTGACTCTGGGCAATGAGGGCCCCGGTATTTTAACGGCACTGTTTAATTTCTCTGCTCACAATGAAAAAAGAGCGCCCCTTTCGGGCGCTCTTTATGCTGCATTACAAGGCAACGCGCTTACGGCCCAGTGGAGTCGTACAGCGGGCCATCGTCAACAGGTACGGCATTTTTGGCGTGAGGTACAGCAATCGTTACCTCGCCCGAGCAACTGCCACCCTGTCCATCGTCAGCCGAAAACTCGATGTGGTAGAAGCGCCCGTCTCCGGGCACTTTCCTCGTCCCGCTGCGCTCGGCACGCACCTCTGCTGTGTCAGTACCAATGCCCTGACCATCCGGAACGAAGTTGCCATCGCCATACGTGTTGACTGGCTCATCCTGATAGATACTGTTAACGGTAATTACGATTGAGTCACTATCGGGGTCCGTCACACCTTCCACAGTGACCGGCACTAACTTGTGGTTGGGAGGCCAGATTGTGTCGAGACTAGGAACGGCCTGCAAACAATCGGGGGCTTCGTTCGGGAGCTGTACCTTACCCTCCAAATGGAGAGTGTAGGATATTGCTCCCGGGAAAGGACCACCTGTTACTGTGGCTGTATGCTCGAGGATGTAGGAATCACCAACCACAGTAAACGAGCCTATTGGATTATCAAAGCCCATGCTAGGCCATATATCCCACGCAGCATCCCATCCACTCATGTCGATAAGACCACCACCGAGGTCCACGATTGGTGATGCCGTCCAGAACGTCCCTGTATTTCCCAGGAATTCGTACGACTGAACTATCCCACCTTGCTCATCTGGGTTACCATCTAAGGCTCCCGGATGATAAGAATTTGGCAGCGCTGGAACCACTTCACCAAACACAAGGCCATCGGCCCCCTCATTGAGCGGAACCGTGGAGCCGGAGGCAAAGTATGATTCTGGCCCAATGGTCAATCGAGTCCCATCCGGCAATGGTGTTGGCAGTATTCTATCTATTAAAGTAACAGTCACTTCGTCCGAATTTGTCTCGCCGGTAGTAGTTGTTGCCAATACCTTGATCGTATGTGAACCCAGCGTAAGGACTGGTGAAATCTCCTCACCAGATCCACTATAGACACCATCAACCGTCCACTCAAGGCTCTCGAGTTCCGAGTTACCCACCAGCGTGGTATCGGCAATAAATGTAACTTCGCATCCACTTGGTTCGAGGCACAACTGGACAAGGCCTCCGATTACGTCAATAGAAACAACCACCCCAGATTCACCAATTGGTGGATCCATATTCAGATTGAAGTTGACACTCAGACCTGGAAAAGGAGGCTCCACCATTGGAATACCTGGAACACCATCTCCATTTCCGTCCGTGGAAGCGAGATTCCATAGCTGTGATCCCGTTGTAGGAAAGGGTTTAAAGAAATCCCAGACGACTGCAATGTCGATGTCTAATGCAGATGCCCAGTCAAATAGACCATGCATGCCGAGCGTAAGCGGGCATTCTAGGCCGTTATTGTTCAGCCAGTGCCAGGTCTGATTTCATAGGATTGTGGGAGAACTTTTCTTTCCAAACCCGCGGTGTGAGATCACCTACCTGGCTTGCCGGGTGCTCGCTGATACGTTGCAACACATCGACAGTGTGAGTGGTGTACCTCCACTGCAGTCTGTTATCCCCGCTGCAATATCGGCGCCTGTACATTTGGTATCAAATACGTAAGTTCCCTCAGTGAAAACCCTGATATCATGCCAGTTTGGAATGAATCCGAACCACGGTGTATTGGAAGCCAGCGTCATGCTGCCCGAGAGCGTACAGGTCACACTGTTGCAAAGCATTGAATCGTCGAAGCTGCCATACACATCTGTAACGTCATCAACATATGCTCCGTAGGGATCAAGCACCGTAAAATTACTGTCGCTAATTATATGGACTGTGGCCAGCGTGGATCCCGACGTTACCCCCAACAGGACAACGACAGAGAGTTTAATGATATAGGAGTTAATGGTTTTAAAGATCATCAATTATCCTCCTAGTTTTCTGCCACGAACAAATTAGATACGATGTTAGTAGTTACCTTTCGAGTCACGACTTTGGATCTTGCTCATGTTTCTATTCGATAACAGATTGCTGCATGACGAACACTGATCTATATCAAGGGCGAGTAGCTTTATTGGCTGCAACTTCGTGTTTCAAAGCCGCCCAACGGTAATTTACGGTCGTTTTTTGTCTTTTATATGATTATCAGATAGTTACTTACTAAAGGACCGCATGCTGGCGGTAACCTGCCGTCCAACGCAGCCGGAATACCGAGTAGTGATGAGGCTGGCAGTGGGGGATAATCGGCCACAACTTGCCCTTCCCGAACGGCTCTGGTAGGACAGAAATGCAGCAACTCCAGTCATGCGTAACGATTGAGCTAACGGGCGCGACGTTGAGGAGCGTCGGTTGTTGAATGAGTTGTTGGCAGTGCGCGCTCATTCATTCTCTGAGGGTTGAGAAACACCAGTGAACTTGAAAATGAGTTTGCCGAGGTATCTGTTAGTCGGGCGAAAAACATAAGCTGCTGCTGCAGGCATTATTGTGAAGAAAAATCTCTCTTCGTTATCCTGAGCGACAAAGAGTACCAATACAACGATAAGGACTATTGTTATTAGTGCATAAATCGCCCAGGCTTTTTTAACATAGGATTGATATTTGCTATCTTGATTGTTCGTCATGCTATTCATTACAGAGTGCTTCTTTTCGCAATTTCGCCATTGTTGTTGTCATGTTACATAGCCGAATGGGATTTACAAACCTGGCTCCAGAAACACTGAACGACCGGAAACAGTACATTTTCACCGTACACAAGAATTTCGGGAACGGCAAGGTCGGGTCGTGAACCGCCTGTTAGCAGATTCTTATTTGGAATGAGTCTAAGTGTCCGGGTTCGGTCACA
This sequence comes from Gammaproteobacteria bacterium, assembly GCA_024639445.1. Classification (GTDB taxonomy): domain Bacteria; phylum Pseudomonadota; class Gammaproteobacteria; order UBA6429; family Thiohalophilaceae; genus JAHEIJ01. Next base: position 1,803 of record JAHEIJ010000079.1, on the reverse strand, counting down.
AATTCACCGTTCCTCGCGAGAGCAGCGCCACAGCCTGGCGCTGCAGCATACGGTAAAGTTCGGCCAACTACGGTCATACAGCACAAACGGAAACGGCCTCGAAGGGCCGTATCTATTGACTGATTAGGCCGCTTTCTTTCTTCTGGCTATCCCGATCAAACCCAGCAGGCCAAAGGCGAAGAGCCATATTGCAGCAGGAATCGGCACAGGGGTAACCTGAAAGTCCAACGAAAAGTCTGCACTACCGCTCACGGTAGGGTTGATACCAAAGGCAACGGCATCAACACTAGCGTCTGCAAGCAGGAGATAGGTATCTGGAAAGAGTGTGCCTGATATATCAAATGGTGTCGTTTCCCTACCGTCGGAGCTGAAGGTAAATTGAAAGAACCATCTTGGCCCCTCAAAGAGACATCCGCATCAGTGATTGGAACCCCGCTAGAGAAAGATGATGATACTATTCCCGACCGGTCGAAAAATTGCGGGGTAGCCACTTGGAAGCCCACGGATAACCTCGTGTCAGAGATTGTATAGGCAATTTCGCCGAGGGTGGGGTCGAAAGTTACCTCACTGTTGCCTGTGACTGAGCTGCTTAGCATACCCTATATTGGTTAAAAGTAAGGTTGGCATGAACAAATGAATTTACAGCAAAAAATCGACGCTGCTAAGAAACTGCTTGCTGTAGTCATGGGGTGTGTCATTGCCATATTGTTAGTCATCATTGTTGATAAGACGTTTGGATGGAGCATGAATATAAAGGAAAGTAGATCTCGGTTCTTTCCACGAAGTGATGACATTGATGGCCTCGGCTGGTCAGCAAAAACTGAAAAAACGCTGCGGGAAACGGCCGGGAAATATTCCCGTGCACACAAAGAGGTGTTTAACGGTGAAACGATATATGATGTGACATATAACTTCGACACCCTCTATCGCCGACTAGTGCCAGGGCAGCCGGACCAGAATCTGGATAAATTCATCATCTTCTTTGGAGGCTCACAAACATTTGGTCTGGGACTTAATGATTGGGATACAATTCCAGCATTCGTTCAGAAAGACACCTTAACTCATCGAGTTTATAATTATGCGTACGCAGCGTATGGGCCACATGAGATGCTGAAAATACTTGAGACATACAAACTTCCAGATGAGCTAATAGAAACCCGGGGCATAGCCTTTTTCCAGTATTTCACATTTCATATCCCACGGGTCTTGGGAGCCATGCGGTATATCAGCTGGGCCGGAGCAGGTGCTCCCTATTATCACGTAAACAGTAAAGACCAACTTGAATACTCAGGGTCCTTCGCAACAGGGCGTTTTTTTAAGACGCTTTTTTACTGGTTACTAGGTAAGAGCACGATAGCGAAATATTATAATGTCGATATGCCTGCCACGTTAACACACCATCATTATGATTTAGTTTGCCGTGTACTGGGTAAATCGCGGGATGTATTCCTTGATCAATATCCAGCTAGCCGTTTTGTGGTGATAATTGGGATAACGAGCGCCCAAAACGATCCCTTTATTGAAGAATGTCTGGAAACAAATAATATTGAATACGTTGATATGCGTAAGCATTACAAGAGCAATATAGGTTTAACTTTTCAACATGATGGCCACTTTACGCCTAAGGCAGCTCGGCTAACGGCCCAACAGCTGGCACCTCTGGTATATTAAGTAAACGGGATTTGCGAACAAAGTCTGTATTAATCGCGTTGTCCAGGCGCTATCACCGCAACTCGCCGTCAATCTGCAATTGCTTACGCACGATGGCAATGGCCGTCGCGGATATACGGCGATGGAAGTGTA
>JAHEIJ010000078.1 GCA_024639445.1 Gammaproteobacteria bacterium | reverse complement strand
ACAAGGCCCTGCTAAAAAATGCAATCATCGACTCCGCATCCAATTATTACTTACCGTAATAATAGGCTGGAATTCCTCTCCAGACACCATGCAACATTACCGATATATCTACAAATAGTTGAATTAATTAAGAAAATCACTGTGATCCACCCCATTATATTCAAAACTGGATCTAAACCATTCCTGTGAAATGCCGATTAAGATTACAGGCACCTCACGAATCTAGTATGCGGTATGAAATTTGATATCGTTTTTCAAGCCCTGGTTGAAAACACCAATGATGTCATCATGGTGTTGGATGCGACGCCCCTGACTGCTGGCGGGCCCAAAATCGTCTATGTAAACCCTGCCTTTGAGAAATTGATGGGCTATCGAGCCGATGAGGTTATCGGTGAAAATCCCAAGTTTCTGCAAGGTCCGGCTACCGAGGATAAAACCCGCTACCAGATCCGCCAGGCCATGCGCGACAACAAAAGCATTCGCACCCAGATCCTCAATTACGCTAAAGACGGCAATGAGTTGTGGCTGGATATTAACTTCGTGCCGCTATTCGATGATAACGGTGCACTGGCATACTACGCCGCCATCGAGCGGGACCTTACTGAGCTTAAAAAACTACAGTTTGAGCTGGAAGACATGGCCAAGACCGATGGACTGACGGGCATGGCAAATCGTCAGGCATTTATGGAACGGGCGAATAGCGAGTTTAACCGCGCACGTCGCTACTCACGTTCCCTGTCGGTAATCATGATCGACATCGATCATTTCAAATCAATCAATGACCAATATGGCCATGCTGCCGGTGACCAGGTATTACGCCAGCTTGGCCAGCACTGTCACAGCAGATTGCGCGATTCAGACTTTCTGGGCCGCATCGGCGGTGAGGAATTTGCTTTGTTACTACCCGATACCCCGCGAGATAGCGCATTCCATGTGGCGGAACGTATGCGCGAACAATTAAGCAAAACATCCATTGCTCTGGACAATGGCATTATACTGGAAATAACGGCCAGTTTCGGCGTCGCTTCAGTGAATGTAGAAGACGCCGATTTCAATGCCATGCTCCACCGTGCCGATACTGCGATGTATAACGCCAAGCATGGTGGTAGAAACCAGGTGAAGTCAGCAGCCTGACCTCGGTTTTTGATAAGCCGTTACAATCCAGATCTTTTTACTGTCATCCCAATGGGTAATCATTGTGTATGAACATTCCGAGGCCACGGGCTGACCACCGTACATAGTAATTATGGTAGTCATTTCTATATTGGGATTAAACTGGTCGGTAGGATTAGTCAGTCCACCTCTCGAAATGGCCTGGGTGGGCATTGAAGATGACATTTTCATTGTCCATTGAAAATCCCGGCGGCCATCACCCATATCAAAAGCCACGTTAGGATACCCGTAGTCAGCCACAACTTGCTGAATATCCTGACCGACATACGACTCGAGTTTTTCATGAGAAGTGGTGCAACCGGAAACAACAAATACCAGGATTGGGAGCAGGAAGATTCGCAATGGGATTAGCCGCATCATTTATTCACGCTATCATTTTACGGCTTTATTTCCCTAATTGAACGGCTGACCGACCAAGTTGTACCCGTGGTGCAATTTTCGTCATCACGCATCACGGGGTCGAAAAGGCCGTCATCAGGAGTGTAAATTGCCTTTCCGAACCCGACTTTTAATTATATCTTCCTGGCTTAAACCATCCATAGCGATTTATCTAATTGATTTATATCTCTTTTTCTGACTGGATGCGGATGATTTGACATCTCACCTGTCAGTCACTAAAGTAAATGAACGTTCACTAATATATTAGGAGACACCAAATGACTGATTACAACCAGGAACTGGATGCACGCGGCCTGAACTGCCCGCTGCCGATCCTGCGCGCCAAAAAGAGCATCAGCCAACTGGCCTCGGGTGAGGTGCTCCGCATCGTGGCCACCGATCCCGGCTCGGTCAAAGACTTCGAGTCGTTCTGTTCACAAACCGGCCATGAGCTACTGGACTCAACTGAGGCCGACGGGACCTTCGTCTTCGCCATCAAAAAACAATGAGCGCGCCGTAGTCGATGGCCAAACGGCTTAAGGCCGCCGAACGCAAAGCCTCGATTCTGGCAGTCGCCAAACTGCTGTTCGCCGATAAAGGCTTCCACGGGGTTGCTGTGGATGAAATCGCGAAACGGCTGGGCGTCAGCCCGGCCGTTTTGTACCAACACTTCCCTTCCAAGGAAGCACTCTACGAGGCCGCGTTGACGGAAATTTCCGAAAAACGGGAAAGCTATATTGAGGCGGTGCTCACCGAACCATCTGATTTTGCCACGGTACTCAAGCGCATGAGTCGTATCTACGTGGAAAGCGTTTCCCGGGATCCTGATTATCTGCGCATGGAACTGATGAGTGCCCTGGAAGGCTCGCAGGCGGCAACCCGGTTTTTTGATCATCGTTGGCGGGCCTTGACCGACTATATTGAATACAGCCTGGATGAACTCAAAAATGAAGGTCGCCTCAGCAGGATAAACCCGAAAATGGCCAGTCTCATGTACCAGGGTATGATTCGCGAAGTACTCTATGAAACATGTGTACTGAATGATCCGCGATTTCACAACATGCCCTTGCACACCATCGTCGACGAACTGGTACAACTATTCTTGAAGGCAATCAGTTATGAGTAATAAATTCTAAGTGGCGGAAACAAACCATGAGATACTTGTTCGTCACCGCCCAATTAGAAATATCATTTAACTTATTACTGCCGAATCCCTTCAATGGATAAAAACATTTCTACCTCACGAGATGCCGGCCCAAGATCGTAATTTATACCGAAATCCTTGAGCGCCAAGGTCGTTTTACCGGCAAAGCCGCGACGATAGCCACCCCATGGATCCTTGCCATGACCGATATGCTCCACATCAATGACAATGGGCTTGGTAATCCCATGCAAGGTCAAGTCGCCTCTCAGTACCACCTTACCGTTCCCTTTTTCTTCAAATGAAGTACTGACAAACCTGGCTTCAGGATATTTCTTTACATTCAGAAAATCCTCACCCCGCAAATGTTTGTCCCGCTCTGCGTGGTTACTGTCGATACTCGAGGGATCGATATTCACGACGATTTTTGCGGCCGCTGGATTTTTTTCATCATAACTAAAACTGCCGTCGAACTTGTTAAAGCGCCCCAGCAACCAGCTATAGCCCAGGTGTTTTATCTTGAACTGAATAAAGGCGTGTGCGCCCTTGATATCCAGTACATAGTTCTCGGCAAATACCGGTGTCGACACCATACCCATGACCAACAGGCTTGCGACTATAATTTTTTTCATTCTTATCTCCTTTTTTTCCAAGACTTGATATTTTAACGACCTATCATTCGTTTTAGTGTGCTGTCCTTATCAAAAAAATGATGCTTGATCGCAGCCAACGCATGAATGAGCGATATGCTGATAAGGATGACCGCTAGTGCCAGATGTATCTCACCCGCAATGTCCTCCTGCTTTTCAATACCATATATAGTGGCAGGTATGGAAAACAGATTAAATACCTCAACTTCGCGGCCATCCGCAGTTGAAATCAGGTAACCAGTCAACATCACGCTAAACAACAAGATATAAAGCAGCACATGTGATACCTGAGCGGCACGAATCTCCCATGCGGTATGGGCTGAAAAATTTTCTGGCGTAATATTGATATAACGCCACAGCAGGCGTGCCAGCGTCAGTAAAAACAACAACACACCGATGCTTTTATGAATAAATGGACCCTGCTTATACCAGGGATCATAATAAGTCAGCCCGACCATCCACAATCCCAGACTAAACAGGCTGATCACCATGAACACGGTGATCCAGTGAAAGCCAATCGCCACCCAGCCCCATTGCGTATTGCTATTACGCCAGTTCACTATACAGACGTCCCACTTTTGTTTTGAATACGACAATTCTCGCTGAATTACAATGTAATTATTTCACTTACCACCAATTAACCTTGAACACCCGATTTCGATATTGCCACGGTGGTGTCGAGCGTAACGTTTCCTCCGCATAGACGCGTAACAACTCGCCACCGAAGGTGGACACTTCCGGCTGCAGGCCCTTTTCATACTGAAAATGCCACCATTCCGCCCCTAACCAGGTGCCACCGGAAAAAAAAGACTTGCGTGCCCTGATACGCGCAAAGCCTTCAGTTTCAAACAGTCCCGTGAGATCCAGAAATTGACCTGTAATTTTGCGGGAGCGCTGGCGGGAGCGATATGTGACGGCATCGATTTCCATCTTTTCACCACCAGGTGCCCGCGCATAGACACGCCAGTACCTGTCTCCATCACTGGCAATCACGAAAGGATCCCTCCCCGGGTTTTCCATGCCGCTACCCACATGCAAATCCAGGGCGCGGCCGGTGTAATGAAAGGAAGTTGCACTGCGACTCGGGCTGACCCGGGCGGTCAGCAGACGGCGCGCACCCGAGCTGGTTAACTTGCCACCCGCCTCGCTCACCCTTTCCCTGATTCTAAGGTATGCTTCCGCCACATCAGCGCGAAGGAAAAAACGGTCATACCCATCGCGATACGTATCTGCGGGAACTCGCACAAAGGGAAGCCGCTGCGGACTCGCGGTCACCGAATCAACCCCCGGTGACTGGAGTTCCAGCGTCAGCTCAAGCAGGGCTTCCTCCATCAGCGCAAGCGTACGTGGACCAACTATGCCGTCGGCATAAAGTCCCTCGGCTTCCTGAAACTGGATTACCGCATCTTCGGTCTTATCACCGAAATGACCATCAACCGCACCCGGCTTGTATCCCAATCGCAGGAGGTTTTCCTGCAAGGTCCGTACATCATCTCCTTTACTGTTCAGCTTAAGCATTACATCCTCCTTGTGTTGTCAAACACCTGTACTGCCAGATCAAATATTCAGCGTATAGAATAACTCACCGCACTATCTCTTACAGTGGTTTACACTCAATCGTAAAGTCGACATGATAGTGTTCATCATGCCTTACCCATGACCGCTTTGCAGGGACAGTAATGTTCTTCTTTATGTAGTCCCCATGACTGGTCTTGTAAAGAAACGGCTGTAACTGGGGGTCGAAAATTACACGCCAGATCCGGATACCGTATTTCCTGGCCGACTTATGCAGTGCAACAAGATGGGCACCAAGCGCTTCATAATCGATTTGGTAAATATCGTATCTTCCCGATTTATCGAAATTGATATTATAGCCATACTTGTTCAGTGCATGGGTTGGCAAATGGACGGACTTTCCATTTTTATCGATTACCGGAACCATAAAGTCCACCGATAAGCCATTACGATGTGTCTTGTGTGGTTTAAACTGACCACCCTCCTTGTAACCTGTTTCTGCATACTTAAATACCTTCCCCGGTGCATCTAATTCCAGTCGTTGATAGGCATCTACAATGACATCTCGCACTGTACTATGAACATAGGTGCGGCCAACCAGATCCGGGACGCCGCCATACGAAACAAAATTAGGTCCTGAGCCTGGTAGCTTCACCCCATTTTCAAGGCGTCCCGCGCTCGTGGTGCCATAACATGTACTGTCCTCTGCCACCACGGTCACACTCAGGAACATGCATATTAGTATTAATGCAGGCTTCATTCTCATCTTGATATGTTAATACGGGATCCGGCACTACGGCTTCGGTTTTAACACCTTTAACAAATCCCTGCTGCTTATGTTGCCTACTCGGTACTTACATTTCAATCCAACACTGTCAGATTACGGCAACGGGTCTCGGTCACTCGCAGTGAGCCAATCAAGGCAATCACGGCAAAGCCGCACATCAACCATAACGCGTAGCGGTAATCATCCATCGCGAACTGGCGCACGCCATTAACCAGAGTACCGTCCCAGGTCTGGTCTAGCACCCAACCGAACAATGGCTGCATCAACGCGGCACCGAGAAACAGGCCAGTGTTAACCACACTGACGGCCATGCCGGAAAGTGCGGGTGAACACACTTCCTTGCCACTGGCGTAGGTGACCACGAAGCCCGCACCGCTTAGCCCAATCAGGCCGAATAAGACAAACCCACTCCAGCCCGGCGACCAGGGGAAATACAACATGGCAAACCAGACCAGGGTGTAAAACAGCGCAGTACCAATCAGGACGGGCTTACGGTATCCAAGGTGGTCCGATAGCCAACCGCTGGCCAAGCTCCCTACTGCCAGACCGGCCAGGGTAAGGGTGGTATAGGCCGCGGCATCACCTCGATCCAGACCATACACATCACGTAGCATGGGAATCCCCCACAATCCGGCAAAGGAGAACAGGCTGCCACCCATGCCAAAGTTGACCCAGAAACCCGGCCAGATGCGGCGGTTCAACAGCACTGAGTGCATATCATGCAACCAGTGACGCGCGCGCGGCGGGTGCGAGGCCTTGCCTTCCATCTCGCGCAGCGAAGGAAAACCGGCATCTTCCGGGCGGTTCCTAACCACCAGCCAGGAAACCAGCGCCAGGCCGATGGAGATACAACCAATGGCAACGAACACGCTACGCCAGGAATAGACATTCAGCACCGCCGCCAACGGACCGGCCGCCAGTATTGAGCCGACGTTGCCGAGTAACACGGTCAACCCGCTGATGAAACCGTATTTGCCTTCGCTGAACCAGACACTGTTGCTCTTCATCAAACCGACAAAGACAACCGACACGCCCAGGCCGACCAGCAAACGACCGACGGCGGCAATTTCAAATGTCTCCGCCAGACCAAACACAATCGAACCGCAACCCGCCACCAGATTGCCTGCTGTGACTGCACTACGGGTTCCCAGGGTATCGGCCAGCACCCCGGCAGGTAATTGCATGGCGGTATAAATGTAATAGTACATGGCCGCCAGTGAGCCGAGGGCCGCGCCGGTGGTGTTAAAGGCAAGCATCAAATCGGCGGACACCACCCCAGGCGCCATGCGATGAAAGAACACCAACATATAGGCCAACACCAGAATGATATATATGGCCCAACGAAGCTGCAGGAAATGGGTATAGTTGTGACTGTGCATCACCAAGCCTGTGGCTGCGAATGATTAGAAGCCATGTTAGCATTGAAACAAAGGGGGGCAAGACTACATGGATGTAGGAGGTAGAATTACGTCAGGAACAGTAATCGAGAGCAAACTTTCCGCTAATGCAATAAAGAGCCCGCACCTGAATAGTCCCCTCATTACCCAGGGTCATATGGAGAAACCCGCTTGACGTCACCTTTGCTCGAAGTTCGTAATTTAGTTAAACATTACCCCCGGGTTATGGCGGTCAACGGTGTCAGTTTTTCCTTGCAGCCCGGTGTTTGTTTTGGTTTGCTGGGTCCAAACGGCGCAGGTAAAACAACGACCGTTGAGATACTTGAAGGGATCCATGCCCCTACCTCGGGCGAGATCCTTTACAAAGATCAACCGGTGGGTAAGCGCTTTCGTAACGAAGCCGGCATTATGTTCCAATCCACAGCCCTGCAGGATTTTATTACTGTACGCGAAACCCTGCTGATGTTCGCACATCTTTATCCTCAAAATGCCGATATCGATGAACTGATTGAACGTTGCAACCTGACGGACTATCTCGATCAGGATAATCGGCAACTCTCCGGTGGACAGCGGCAACGCTTGTTACTGGCAATCGCCCTGGTGAATGACCCGGATATGATCTTTCTGGATGAACCCACTACCGGGCTGGATCCCCAGTCACGGCGAAATTTCTGGGATTTGATCGAATCGATCAAGGCCCAGGGTAAAACCATTTTATTAACGACCCATTATATGGATGAGGCTTATGTACTCTGTGATGAAATTGCCATCATGGACCACGGCAAGATTATTGCCCACGGTACACCCAAGGAACTGCTGGCCGAACATTTTGATGATGTGATTTTGCAATTGCCTGAGACTGACGTCCTCGACAGCAATGCTTTACCCTTTGCGGTATACAAACGCAAAGGTGTTATTGAAATTACCACCTGTGATGTCGATCAGACTATAGAGAGCCTGATGGCCAATAATATTTCCCTGGCACGATTACAGATACGATCTCGAAACCTTGACGATCTGTTTCTGGAACTGACTGGCAAAGAACTCAGAGGCTAAGCATTATTTATGTTCCTGAAACGATTTTTCGCACTATTGGCAACACGCAACAGGGAATTCTTACGCGATCGCTCCTCCGTCGGCTGGAATATTCTCATGCCAGTATTGATTATTGCGGGTTTTGCGCTTGTGTTCTCTGGAGATTTTGCCGATCAGTATAAAGTTGGAATTGTGAAGGGAGCAGATTTACAACAACAGCTCTCAGCCCCCATCGATGGCTTTTTACAAACAAAATACATTGAATTTATTGAAATCACCGATATTGATGCGGCAAAAATCAAAGTACAACGCCACCAGTTGGACATGTTGATCGATCCTGCAAGTAACCACTATTGGATCAACAATGAATCGCCAAACGGTTATTTGGTGGAGAAAGTCATGCTGGCGACACTTGTAACACCGCTCCAGAAACAAACTGTGAGCGGCAGAGAAATTCGCTACGTGGACTGGGTTATTCCCGGCATTCTGGCAATGAACATAATGTTCAGCGCCTTGTTCGGCGTGGGTTATGTGATTGTACGCTATCGTAAGAATGGCATGTTAAAACGGCTTAAAGCAACACCGGTCACCGCATTTGAATATCTGAGCGCCCAAGTCGTCTCCCGCCTCATCTTGATCATGGTCATCACGATATTTATTTTTTACGGTACCAACCTGTTTATCGGCTACGCCATGTATGGCTCTCATTTAAACCTGTTCCTGGTATTTGCCCTGGGTGCCGTCAGCATGATCAGTCTTGGCCTGGTAGTGGCGGCAAGAATAACCAGCGAGGAAACTGCCGGTGGTCTGTTAAACCTGCTCAGCTGGCCCATGATGTTTTTATCCGGCGTTTGGTTTTCCCTGGAAGGCACCAATCCGGTAATGCAACAACTGGCTGAAGTCTTTCCTCTGACTCACGTCACTGCTGCCGCTCGCGCCATTATGATTGACGGCGCCGGCCTCCTCGATGTCAGCTATCACCTTGTTGTGTTGATCGCCCAGA
>JAHEIJ010000077.1 GCA_024639445.1 Gammaproteobacteria bacterium | reverse complement strand
GACATTCATTTCCTCCGACATCTCCTGCATACCATTATTTAAGTTTCCTGCTTGCGGTAAGCAGATGCGTACTTTTGCTCCACCATGACTGGCGTTTTCCAACGACAAACTACCGTTATGCCTTTGCACAATGCCATAACTGATTGACAATCCCAGTCCAGTCCCTTCCCCTTCTTCCTTAGTAGTAAAGAAAGGGTCAAATATTTTAGAAAAATCATTCGAAGAAACTCCAACACCATAATCGGTTATCACTATTTCAACGAATTCATGAACCTGCCTGGCTTCGATTAGAATTTTTGAACCTGCGGGTGACGCCTGGATGGCATTTAAAAGGATATTAACCAAAACCTGCTGCAGCAGGTTGTGATCCCCCTGCATGGGTAAGCTGTCCACAATATTTTTTTCAAGCAGTATATTGCTGCTTTCTATTCGATAGCGTAATAATTCAATTGTCTCGGCGAGCAATTCTGACATATCAAAACTGATATAACTCGGCTTTTTCTCACGCGCAAAACTTAAAATTCCCTGTACAATACGGGCACAACGCTGCCCTTCTTTTTTCAGTATCTGAAGGTCGTTTTTAACATCGGACTTATCATCGTCCAGTGTTTCATCCACCAGGCTGGCTAGTGACATAATATTCATCAATGGATTATTTATCTCATGCCCTATGCCTGCCGCTAATTGACCCAAAGCAGCAAGGCGCTCGGACTGACAAGCGGCATGTACTGCCTGTTCTCTTTCTTTTTCTGTAGTTTCTAACTTCTCAACCAGATAATTAAAGGCCTTACCCGCCCGACTGACTTCATCTCTGCTCGATACGGATTCCTCATAATGAACCTTTCTATCTCCGTCCGCATAATGGCGAATAATTTCCGCCAGCTTATGGACAGGTGCTGTTAGCCGACCTGAAGCCCATACCGCAACCAACAAACTAACGAACAATAGAATCGCCAATAAAAACCATATGGAATGGCGCATTTTGTTGATCGGTGCATAAACAGTATCACTGTCGGCTTCGACAACAAGTAACCACTGGGTAGTCCGTTCTGGATAGGGTGAAATCTTACGATAAAACAACATGCGACCATCATCCCTGAACAAGCTGCCATAATTACTTGTTGCATGTATTTGTTGCCATTCCGAATCCAGTAAAGTACTGGAGAATTTGAACCCGGAACCGACCTGATTCGCAAAACGCATTTTGGGATCGCGGTGATACAAGTAAATTCCGTCACGTAAACCCTGTTTATCCAGCTCCACAATATAAGCTTTAGCCGGATATCCACCCAGGGCGGCTTCAATTGTTTTATCAAGCCGCGTGCCCCACATATTCACGACCAGTACACCTTCAAGATTGTCCACCTCATCCATGATCGGGACCGAGTATCGCACCATCGCCGGGCAAAAATCAGCATCCTGGCTGACTTGACCCAATTCAAAGTCCGACATCACGACACCGCTGCCTTCCTTCATTGCATCTTTGAAAAATCGACGGTTTGATTGATCCGCAACAAATAAATGACCCGTACGATCATCTATCTGGAATGCTTCTATCGGTTTGCCTTCCTTGACCTTCACCAGGGTTTTACCGTCAACGGCAATAAATCGCAGCGCCTGGATACTGGGAACTGAGTGCTGATAATTGAGGAAAAAATGCTCCAGCTCATTGGCTGAACGTAAATAGGGCTCCTGCTGTTCAATTGAGTCCCTGTTCATTGCCACATTTGCAAAGTGCCTGACAGCCGGGACCCGGGCCAGGCCGTTAGCGATCGCCTTTTGATTATTCAGGATTAGATTGATCTCCCCCGCCATTTTGTCGAGGGTGCCGTGCATTTCCGTGTCCGTCCGGGCGGTTACTTCACGCTCCATTTGTTCCACCACACCGAATAACAACACCAGCAGGGGCACACTGCTGAACAACGCAAGAACAATGAATAATTTATGGCGTAACTGCATCAATGATGCCCTTTATTGCAGAATGCAAATATTATTACAATAAATCTCTTAGACTTACAGAAAATTAGTCAATGTGAAGGTATTATTGTTAAATCAGCACCATGAAAGGTGCATTATGCATTTTTTATAGCTAAGTCAGGAAGAATCAGCCCGAGGCCGCTATCTTGCAAACCATTGTCTGAAACATACCAGGGCTTAGGGTACGTCGACAGGCGCTGAGAATCAGCGTGTGACCAGAGAAATATTGTGAATTTATATCTACAAATTCAAGGGGATAGAGATTTTTTCTTTGCTAGCCGGACAGCGCGGCCTGACAGACGGCCATCAAACCGCCGGGGAAAAGTCCCAGGCCCAGGATAGCCAGACTGTTGAGGCTCAGCATCAGGCGGGTATCCAGGCTGCTTACCAGCGGTGCGGTTTCTTCAGCCTGGTCAAAGTACATCAGTTTGATGATGCGGAGGTAGTAGTAAGCGCCAATGACGGAGAATACGACCCCGACAACAGCCAACCAGGCCATATCCGCTGCAATCACTTGCTCAAGCACCACCAGCTTTGCCCAGAAACCCAGGAATGGGGGTACGCCCGCCATGGAAAACATGATGATCAGCATCATAAAGGCATACCAGGGACTGCGGGTACTCAGACCCTTGTAGTCGTCGAGATTTTCCGCTTCAAACCCATTACGACTGAGCAGCATCACGATACCGAAAGCTCCCAGTGACATCAGCACATAGGCGAGGGTGTAGAACATGGAAGCGGCGAAGCCGCTCTGCGTGCCGGTCAAGGCACCCAGAATCAAAAAGCCGACATGAGAAATGGTGGAATACGCCAGCATGCGTTTGATATTACTCTGGGCGATAGCCAACAGGTTGCCAACACCCATGGACAGCACGGCAAGAATAATCAGGATACCCTCCCACTGGGCATGCAAGCCCAACATGCCATCAACCAGTAAGCGCATCAGCATGGCAAAGGCCGCGATTTTCGGTGCACTACCGATATAAAGCGTCACCGCCGTCGGTGCACCTTGATAGACATCGGGCACCCACATATGGAATGGCACGGCACCGAGTTTAAATGCAATACCGACAATGATGAACACCAGGCCAAAGGACAGTAGCACTCCGGGAGGCTGGCTGGTAATTTGTGTCGCGATCTGGCCCAAATCCAGCGTGCCGGTAAGCCCGTAGATAATTGACATGCCATACAGGAGCATGCCGGACGCAATCGCTCCAAGAACAAAATATTTCATTGCCGCTTCTGATGCCAGGATCGAATCGCGCTGCATCGCCACCATGGCGTAGAGCGATAATGAAAGTAATTCAAGTCCGAGATAGACGGTTAATAAGTTGTGCGCAGAAACCAGAATCATCATGCCTAGCGCACCGAACAGGCCGAGCAGATAAAATTCACCCTTGAAGATACCTCGATCCCGTAAATAATCCTTGGAATACAGGAATGTAATAAACGTCGCCAGATAAATCGCAATTTTAAGAATATCTGACATGGGATCGCGCACGAAGGTATCACTGAAAGTTAATACCGTTTCAGTACTCATGCTATTCAAGGTTAGAAACAAGGTGCCAAGCAAGGCTAATTGTGCCAATAAATAGGTAATGATGCGGCTTCTGTCTGACAGAAATAGATCAATCACAAGAATCGTACAGATCATACCCAGCAGAAATATTTCAGGTATGGCCGGTATTATGTTTGGCATCTCAAAACTCATTATTACGACTCGCTGGTAATCAATCCCGGGTTATAATTTTGACTGCATCATTTGTTGTAACAGGTTACTGGTACTGGCATCCATAACTTCGAGTAACGGTGCCGGCCAAAGACCAATCAGCAGCACCATGACAGCAAGCAGGAACAGATATAGGAATTCACGCTTGTTAATATCTGTCAAAGCCGCAACACTGTCATTAGCCACCTCACCGTAAATAACACGCTTAATCATCCAGAGCGTGTAGGCAGCACCCAGTATCAAGGTGCTTCCTGCCAGGAAAGCGAACCAGAAATTCGCTTTGAAGGAACTCAGGATGACCATGAATTCCCCTACGAATCCAGACGTTCCGGGTAAACCGGCATTAGCCATCGCAAAAAATACAGCAAAGGTGGCAAATATGGGCATGGTATTCGCCACACCACCGTACTCCTTGATCTCGCGGCTATGCATTCGATCATAGAGCACACCGACCACAAGGAACATGGCGCCGGAAATAAAGCCATGGGAAATCATCTGCACCATGCCCCCTTCCAGGCCCATGGTGGCACCGGTGAGTTCGCCTGTATTCGCCTGGATCTGGTAGGCGAGGAAGAAACCAAGGGTAACAAAGCCCATGTGGGAAATCGATGAATAAGCAATGAGCTTCTTCATGTCTCGCTGCACCAGGGCGACAAATCCGATGTATACCACCGCAATCAGCGACAGGCTGATCATTAGCCAGTCAAGTTCACGACTGGCATCGGGAGTTATCGGCAAGGAAAACCGCAGGAAGCCGTAACCACCCAGTTTCAACATAATGGCGGCCAGAATCACCGAACCACCCGTCGGGGCTTCCACATGGGCATCCGGCAACCAGGTATGTACCGGCCACATTGGCACCTTAACCGCAAATGCCACCAGGAAGGCGACAAAAATCAGAATCTGGGCCGTCAGACCCAGAGGGTACTGATGGTAATCAAGGATGGCAAAGCTACCGGTCTGGAAATAAAGGTATAACAAGGCCACCAGCATGAATACGGAACCGAAGAAGGTATAGAGAAAGAACTTCAGGGTAGCGTAAACGCGACGTGCTCCACCCCAAATACCGATGATAATAAACATCGGTATCAACATGGCTTCCCAGAACACATAGAACAAGGCCGCATCCAGCGAAGCAAACACTCCGATCATTAATCCTTCCATGATCAGAAAAGCGGCCATGTACTGAGCAACTCGCTGCTTAATCACTTCCCAGCCGGCAATCACCACGATGACGGTTGAAAATGTGGTGAGCATAATCAGCGGCATCGAAATACCATCGATACCCAGGTGATAATAGATATTAAAGGTGCTAATCCAGGGTTCAACCGAGCGCTCGACGAATTGCATTTCAGCCGTGCCAATCTCAAAACTCGTCCACAGCGGAATACTCAACAGGAATGTCAGTACCGCAATGACCAAAGCCAGCAGGCGAGCGATGGGGGCATACTTGTCACTACCCGTTGCCAGTACCAGGCACCCCCCTACGATGGGAACCCAGATCACCAGGCTTAGAAGCCAATCAGAAAACATTCGTTTTAACCTTTTTACTTATTTTCACAGGACATAAATAGCCAATAAGAGTAATAATCCGATTATCATGACAAAGGCATAATGATAGAGATAACCGGTCTGAATATGTCGCATAAAGACAGATACCATCCCTACCAACTGGGCAGAACCATTTACGATCAAGCCGTCAATCAGTTTCACATCGCCTTTCTTCCACAGCAGGTTGCCGACTTCGCGGCTACCGCCTGCGAAGAAAATTTCGTTGAACCGATCGAAACCGTATTTATTGATCAGCACGCGATATAACAAGGAAAATCGCTGTTGCAGCATTTCGGGAATATCCGGGCGTTTTAGATAGAGAAACCAGGCGGTCCCCACACCCAGTGCCGCCAGGTATACAGGAGGTTCCAGCAAGGCATGGCCGACCATGGCAAATACCGCCGAACCGTGGAAATGGCTGGCGACTTCAGCCAGGGTATCATGCTGGGGCAGTACAAAAATCGCATTGCCAAAGAAGTTGCCAAAGGCCATGTCATCCACGTAAATCATTCCAATAATCACAGATGGAATAGCAAGCAGTATCAGGGGCACGGTGACGACCGGTGGTGATTCATGTATATGTTCACGCGTATGTTCATCCATGCGTTCCTTACCATGGAACACCAGGAAATACATGCGGAAACTGTATAGCGCGGTAATGAAGACACCCGACACCACTGCGATATAGGCAAAACCGGAACCGGGTAAGGTTGAATGATGGACAGCGCTGATTATCGAATCCTTGGAATAAAAACCGGAGAAGAACGGCGTACCGATCAGGGCTAAAGAGCCAATCAATGTCGTGATCCAGGTGATGGGCATGTACTTACGCAAGCCACCCATTTTTCGCATGTCCTGCTCGTGGTGCAGTGCAATAATCACGGAACCGGCAGCCAGGAACAATAAAGCCTTGAAAAATGCGTGTGTCATGAGGTGGAATATCCCGGCGGCGTAAGCCGAGGCACCCAGTGCCACTGTCATGTAACCGAGCTGAGAGAGCGTCGAATAGGCCACTACCCGCTTGATGTCGTTCTGCACCAGCCCCAGCAAGCCCATGAAGAAAGCAGTAATCGCACCGATCACCAGGATGAATGACAAGGCTGTTTCGGAGAATTCAAACAGGGGGGACATCCGCGCCACCATGAAGATACCGGCAGTCACCATGGTCGCTGCATGGATCAGTGCAGAGATGGGAGTCGGACCTTCCATGGAATCGGGCAGCCACACATGCAAGGGTACCTGGGCTGATTTGCCCATGGCACCAATGAACAACAGGATGCAGATAACGGTCATCACCGACCATGCATGGCCGTTAAATATTTCAATAGTCTGGCCATTCACCTCGGCCGCACCGGCAAATACGCTTGCATAGTCAAGTGTGCCGAAGTACATCAGCACCCCGGCAATCCCTAACAGAAAACCGAAGTCGCCAACCCGGTTAACCAGAAAAGCTTTTAGATTGGCGTAGATCGCCGATTCACGCTTGTACCAGAACCCAATCAATAAGTACGAAACCAGACCAACCGCTTCCCAGCCAAAGAACAATTGCAGGAAGTTATTGGACATTACCAGCATCAACATTGAAAAAGTAAACAGTGCGATATAGCTGAAGAAACGTTGATATCCCGGATCATCGCGCATGTAACCAATGGTGTAGATATGCACCATCAAGGATACAAAACTCACCACGGTCATCATCAGTGCAGTGAGTTCATCGATGAGGAATCCAATTTCAAACCGAATGCCTTCACTGACCATCCAGGTATAGACTGTGCCATTGAAAGGTTCCGCACCATCCATGACGATATGCTTGTAAGTCACCATCGACAGCAGCCATGCCACGGCAACCCCAATAATGGTTACCCAATGCGCCCCGGCCCGCCCTATTTGTTTACCAAACAGCCCGGCGATTATTGAGCCAATTAATGGCGCCAGCACAACCCAGAGATAAACGTTTTGCATATCGTCAAACACGGTTGTTTAACCTTTAAGTGAATCCAAATCTTCCACGTTGATAGTGTGCCTGTTACGGAACAGCACCACCAGAATGGCCAGTCCAATGGCAGCTTCCGCCGCCGCCACGGTCAGGATGAAGAACACAAATACCTGGCCGGCGGTGTCACCCAGAAAATGGGAAAAAGCGACAAAATTCATGTTGACTGCCAGCAACATCAGTTCAATCGACATCAACAGAATAATGACATTCTTACGATTCAGGAAAATGCCCGCAATGCTGAGACAAAACATGATGGCGCCAAGCACCAGATAATCAGATAGCGCGATCATTTGCGTTCCTCCGCCGGCATATTCACCATGCGCACACGGTCATTGCGTTTTACTGCGATTTGTTCTTCCGGTTTCTGCAGCTTCACATTGGGACGGCGACGCAATGTCAAGGCAATCGCAGCGACAATAGCCACCAGCAATATGACCGCGGCAATCTCAAACGGGTAGACATACACCGTATAGAGGATCTCGCCTAACTCCCGTGTGTTACCGTAGTCGGCAGGCTGTGGCGTTGGCGCAGCAAACTTATCCAGACCAAAATATTCCGGTCCGACTGCCAGGATCATCATGGCCGCCATTAAGACAGCAACCGCGATACCCAGCGGGAGATAGCGGATAAATCCTTCTTTGATACGGGCCAGATTAATATCCAGCATCATTACCACAAACAGGAACAACACCATTACGGCACCCACATAGACCAGCACCAGCACGATGGCGAGAAATTCAGCTTCCAACAGAATCCAGATTGCCGCACTGGCAAAGAACGTCAACACCAGGAACAGTGCCGCCCTGACCGGGTTTCGTACCGTAATCACCATACTCGCACCGAACACCATAATGGCGGCGAAGACATAAAAGATGATCTTTTCTGTGCCCATAATAATTAAATCTACTCGTTAACGGTAATCAGCATCAGCACGACGATACGCCGCGATTTGCTTCTCGTATTTATCACCCACAGCCAGCAATCGTTCCTTGGTCATATTCAGGTCGCCGCGTTTTTCACCGTGGTACTCGTAAATATGAGTTTCCACAATAGAATCAACGGGACAAGATTCCTCGCAATAACCGCAAAAGATACACTTTGTCAGGTCAATGTCGTAACGTGTGGTACGTCTGGTGCCATCCTCACGCTGTTCTGATTCAATGGTGATCGCCAGGGCGGGACATACGGCTTCGCATAATTTGCAGGCGATACAGCGCTCTTCCCCATTGGGATAGCGTCGTAAGGCATGCAGGCCTCGAAAGCGAGGTGAGATGGGTGCCTTTTCCTCCGGGTATTGCACGGTAAACTTACGCGCAAACAGATAACCGCCGGTTACCCGCATACCCTTCATGAATTCCAGCAGGAACAGGCTTTTAATATATTGCGTAAATCGTTGCATGGTTCTATCCCTCAACCCGCATCAAACCAGGGTGGCAAACCAACCAGAATCGCGATTCCCAGCACCAACAGCCACACAATGGTAATGGGAATAAAGACCTTCCAGCCCAGGCGCATGATTTGGTCATACCGGTAGCGTGGGAAGGACGCGCGGAACCACAGGAAGAAAAGCAGGAGAAACGCCAGCTTCATGAGGAACCAGTGAATTCCGCTGTCAAGTAACGGGCCCAGTACCGGTATCGTGAATACCGTGTCAGGCACCCACCCCTGGAGTGGCGTTAACCAACCACCCAGGAACATAAGAACTGCGAGGCCGGAAACCAGAATCATATTGGCATATTCGGCCAGGAAGAATACGGCAAACGCCATGCCGGAGTATTCCACGTGGAAACCGGCGACAATTTCTGATTCACCCTCGGCGACATCGAAAGG
>JAHEIJ010000322.1 GCA_024639445.1 Gammaproteobacteria bacterium | reverse complement strand
TTTAGGGGTCACCTGTTACGGAAATATGTCATTAAAATTGCATATACCCATGCCACAGTATTGCCGGCGAATTACAACCCTTCAATATGACAACGATATGACACCATCAGAAAAGGCGTCGAATTGTGTCTCAAGGTCGAAAATGTGAATCAAGGCGCAGCACAAAATGGGCTACGGCCTTCCTTACTACCCATACCTTTATATAGAATGGGCAGATATTTTAATAATCACAATAACACGGGGCAGTATAGTGAAGAAAACCTCTCTTTTTCTTGCGGGTCTATTACTACCGATCCTGGTTCAGGCAAAAAGTATCCAGTATGTCAGCGATCAGCTTGTTATCACCATGCGCTCAGGACAGGGCAGCCAGTACCAGATTTTGAAAACCTTGCCCAGCGGTACACGCCTGGAAGTCCTTGAAGCAAGCGATACTGGCTACAGCAAAGTTCGCAACTCCGAAGGTGTGGAAGGTTGGGTCCTGACCCGTTACCTCAGCCCGGAACCGATCTCCAAAGAAAAACTGGCGGCCGCGCAAAGCCGACTCAAACGCCTTAAAGATCAAAATAACAAGCTTAAACAGGAGCTGACCATCCTGCAAAATAGCAGCCGTGATCTGGAAGCCGAACGTGCGGCCCTGCTCAGCAAATCCGAGTCTACCAATGCTGAATTGGAGCGTCTTAACCAGGTGGCCGCGCAGCCTATCCTGCTCGACAACCAAAACCGGGAGCTTAAACAACAAAACGTCTCGCTGGAAAAGGAACTCCAGCTAATTCATCAGGAAAACCAAAGTCTCAAGGATCGTTCTCAACGAGAATGGTTCATTGCCGGTGCCGGGGTATTACTGGGCGGCATGTTACTTGGTCTGATTATTCCCAAACTACGCTGGCGTAAGAAAAGCGGTTGGTAATACCTGCGTGCAGGTAAATCCAGAACCGGGCTACGTTAAACCAGCCCGGTTTTTTTATGCTTCAAGAACTGCAAATGTGATTTTTCCGTCCGCTCCTGTCATACTATTACCTTGATTTACTTGATCAAATTGCGACTCAAGACTAATGCCCAAACAGCACACGCCTGAATTCGTTCGCTGGTTCCGGAACTCATCACCTTATATCAATGCCTTCCGCAACCGCACCTTTGTCGTCGCCTTTGGTGGAGAAATGCTGGCGGATGCCCAGTTCGCCAGCCTGGTGCACGATTTAGCGTTGCTCAACAGCCTGGGGGTGCGCCTGGTACTGGTGCACGGCACTCGACCCCAGATTGAACAGTGCCTGCAACAACGCAAAGCGGACTTCCAGTATGTTAACGGCCTGCGCGTTACTGATGACGTGGCACTGACCTGTGTTAAACAAGCCGCCGGCAGTGTGCGGGTGGACATTGAGGCACTGCTTTCCATGGGCCTCACCAATTCACCCATGGCGGGAGCACGCATTCGTGTGGTCTCGGGGAATTTTGTCACGGCCCAGCCACTCGGGGTACGAGACGGAGTGGATTACTGTCACACCGGCGAAGTACGGCGTATCGACAACCAGGCGATCCATCGTCACCTGGATGACGGCGCCATAGTAGTGCTGCCACCCATCGGCTATTCCCCGACCGGTGAAGTCTTCAACTTGACGGCGCATGACGTCGCAACCGCCACGGCGGTACAGATACAGGCCGATAAGTTGATACATTTGATTGATGGCAAAGGTATTACCGATAATCGCCAGCGCCTGCTGCGGGAACTTACCCTGGAACAGGCCGAAGCTTTGCTGGCCGGCAAACACAAACTCAATGAGGGCGCGGCAATCAGTCTCGCCAGCGCCATCAGCGCCTGTCGGCAGGATGTGCCTCGCGTGCATATCCTCAGTCGCCAGGTGGACGGCGCCCTGTTACTGGAACTGTTTAGCCGCGATGGTTGTGGCAGCCTGGTCATGCAGGATCAATTCGAAGATACCCGCCAGGCAGGCTTGAATGATATTGGTGGAATCCTGGAACTGATCGCACCGCTGGAAGAGGATGACGTTCTGGTACGGCGTTCACGCGAGCGGCTGGAAATGGAGATCGATCATTTTACCGTGGTGGAACGCGACGGCATGGTTGTCGCCTGTGCGGCACTTTATCCCTTTATCACAGAAAAAGTCAGTGAACTGGCCTGCCTTGCCGTGCACCCTGAATACCGGAATCATGGCCGCGGCGATGCACTTCTGAAATACATCGAACGTCAATCACGGCAACTCGGTATTCAACGCCTGTTTGTCCTGACGACCCGCACCACCCACTGGTTTCAGGAACGTGGCTTCAAGGCAGGTGAGCTTGAAAGCCTGCCTGTCAAACGGCGTGAGTTGTACAACTACCAGCGCAACTCCAAAGTCTTCATCAAGGATATTTGCTGATGGATGCAGCCGTGAGGAGACAGTTGAATGAGCACCAGAGCATCCGTCCATTTCTCAAGTGGGCCGGTAACAAGTACCGTGTCATTGAACGAATTAAAAAACTCTTACCCAGCGGTTCCCGGTTGATTGAACCCTTCACCGGCTCCGGCGCAGTATTTCTCAATACCGATTATGAACATTACATCTTGAGCGACAATAATCCGGATCTGGTTAATTTGTACAACATGCTCAAACAGGAAGGTGACAAGTTCATTCGCTACTGCAAGCGTTACTTCAACGGCAACTACAATAACGCCGAAAGTTATTACCAGTTGCGCGACCGCTTCAATCACTGTCGTAATCCACGTCAAAAAGCCGCCCTGTTTGTCTACCTTAATCGGCATGGTTATAACGGCTTGTGTCGTTACAACGCCAAAGGTGGCTACAATGTGCCCTTTGG